>JAADGC010000228.1:5973-9475 GCA_013152585.1 Chloroflexota bacterium | reverse complement strand
ACCCGTTCAGGGTGACACTCAGGGGGACACAATATCTGTTCAACCGCATCTCAGGGGGGCTCACCGTGCCCTCCGGGAGGTGGCCGGGACATTTTTGCCCCAACAGGGCATTTTCGGCCACCTCCCGGAGGTCTGAATCCTGTTGACAGCGGCCCGCTCTTTTCGACGAGCTGCCCCCGCTGGAGGACAGGCGGCGGAACGCCCCCGAGCCCCGAATTGATTCGGCGGGTGCGCTTGGCACTTGACGGACCGGCGGTCCATTATCTTGCAAAACTCTGGAAACGCACCCTCCTTCACCTATATTTTGCAAGCCGGACCTTTTGGGGTACCATAGCAGCGTATTATGGCTGCTTCGGGAGCCGGCAGCCTCCCCACTTCCCTCACGGTTCCTCACTCTGGGAGAAAATGTAAAGATGCGTCACCAATCATTTCTCGTGCGATTCGTGGGTATAGCGCTTACACTTGTGTTTGTTTTTCCGCTCTTGAGCGGAGCAGCGCTGGTGCAGGCGGCGGCCAATGGCGCCGACCACGTCGTCATCAATGAATTCATCGCCACGCCCACCTCATCGGAAGTCGTGGAACTGTACAACCCCACCGCCACCGATGTGGATGTCAGTGGCTGGACCATCGATGGTTCCACCATCAACGCCGGACAGATCGTCCCCGCCGGCGGCTATCTGGTACTGAGCGATGCCAACACCAGCGGCATCAGCATCTCTAATGCCGGCGAGGTACTGGAACTGGTGGATGCCAGCAGCACCCTTGTCGATCAGGTGGCCTACGGCAATGCCGGAGGCGCACCCAAGCCCTTCTACGCCACTTCCACCGGTCGCGCCCCCAATGGCGCCGACACCGATGATGACGCCGCCGACTTCAACTGGACGGCCACCCCCACCCTGGGGGCAGCCAACACCCAACCGGCGGCGGCTTTGGGCAGCTCGGTGGTGATCAACGAAGTCGATCCTAATGCCGGTGCCGCCTTTATCGAACTTTACAATCCCACCGCTGCCACCGTTGACCTCAGCGGCTGGATGATCGCTGTGGACGATGACTCCTGGATCCCCGCCGGCGAAACCATCCCCGCCGGCGGCTTTTGGGTGCTGAACGAAGCCGAATTTCCACAGTTTTTCAGTCTGGGAGCCAGCAGAGATAACGTCTACCTGGTCGACGCCGCCGGTGTGCGCGTCGATCAAATGGGCTGGAGCACGGCGCCTGGCTCTTCCTGGAACCGTCTGCCCGATGGCGCCGGAGCCAACGACGGCTATGACGATGCCACTTCGCTGCTGACAGCCATGTCGCCCACACCCGGCAGCACCAACACTGCCGGCGTCGTAGGCAGCGTGGTGATCAACGAGATTATGCAGAATCCCTCCGCTGTTTCTGACTCGAAGGGCGAATGGATTGAGCTGTATAACCCCACCAGTCGGGATATCGACATCGACGGCTGGACCCTCAAGGACAATGACAACGACAGCCATGTGATCGACAATGGCGGCCCCCTGGTCATCTCCGCCGGAGGCTACCTGGTATTGGGCGACAATGCCGACACAGCGAGCAACGGCGGCGTAACGGTTGACTACAGCTATAACGGTGGCTGGTACCTGAGCAATGGCTCGGATGAAGTCGTGCTGGTCGATAATCATGCAATCGAAGTCGATCGGGTGGAGTATGACAATGGGGCCACCTTCCCCGACCCCAACGGCGCCGCCATGGCCCTGATCGATCCGGCGCTCGACAACAACATCGGTGCCAACTGGTGCACGGCCAGTACCCCCTACGGCGACGGCGACCTCGGCACGCCCGGTGCAGCCAACGATTGCACCCCACCGCCGGGCGCGGGCGACGTCCTCATCAATGAATTTGTGGCCACGCCAACGGCGGCGGAAGCCGTGGAGCTGTGCAACACCACCGACGCCGCCATCGATGTCGGGGGGTGGGTACTGGACTGGGGCTACGGCAATACGGCCCTCAATGCCGATCTCAGCATCCCCGGCCACGGTTATCTGGTGGTCGATGATGGTAACACCGTCTCCGGCATCTCCATTTCCAACAACGGCACCGTGCTGACCCTCAAAAATATACTCGCCGCCACGGTCGACACCGTGGGCTACGGCAATAGCGGCGGCGCCCCCAAGCCAGAATACAACTTTAGCACGGCGCGCGTGCCTAACTGCGCCAGCACCGGCGATCATGCCGCCGACTGGAACATCGCTCCCAGCCCCACCCTGGGGGCAGCCAACGACGGCCCTGCCGCCAACCTGGGTAGCAGCCCGGTCGGCATCAACGAAGTCGATGCCAATAGCGGCAGCGCCTTCATCGAACTGTACAACAGCGGTGCCGACCCCGTCGACCTCGGCGGCTGGCGGCTGAGCGTAGACGACAGCTACGATATTCCCGCCGGCCAAATCATTGCCGGCGGCGGCTTCTGGACCCTGGCCGAGGCTGATTTTCCCTCTTACTTCAAGCTCACCGACTCAGGAGACAATGTCTATCTCTTCAATGCGACGCTCGAGCGAGTGGATCAGGTGGGCTGGGATATGGCGCCGGGGAGCAGTTGGAACCGTCTGCCGGACGGCGCCGGCGCCAATGATGGCTACCAACAACTGCAAACGCCTCTCTTTGCCCAAACCCCCACGCCCCTCGCCAGCAATCTCAGCGGCGTCAGCTTTACCTACATCCATGACGTGCAGGGAGCAGCGCATCTTTCTCCTCTGGTCGATACCGATGTGAGCAATGTCTATGGCATCATCACGGTCGTGCGCTCGCGGGGCTTCTATATGCAAACGCCCGACGCTAATATCGATGCCGACCCCGCCACCTCCGAAGGTCTCTACGTGTACACAGGCGCCACCCCCGCCGTGGCCGTGGGAGATCTGGTAATGATCAATGCTTCGGTCTCCGAATACTATCCCGGGGGCTATGGTTCCGGCAATCTTTCCACCACCGAGCTCACCAGCCCCGGCGTCATCGTCATCAGTCGTGATAATCCGCTGCCCGCGGCCACCATCATCGGTGCTGCTGGCCGCATGCCCCCCAATCAGATCATCGAAAATGATGCCACGGGCGATGTAAATACCACCGGCATCTTTGATCCCGACCAGGATGGCATCGATTTCTACGAAAGTCTGGAAGGCATGTTGGTGCAAATCAATGATGCCGTGGCTGTGGGTGCCACCAGCCGTTATGGTGAAATTCCCGTCGTGGGCGATGGCGGCGCCTATGCCAGCGTGCCCAGCATTCGCGGGGGTGTGGTGATCGGCCCCGGCGACTTCAACCCCGAGCGCATCATCATCGATGACGCCATCGTAGCCGCCGAACCACAGGTTAAGGTGGGCGATGCCTTCACCGGCTCCATCGTTGGCGTTATGGATTACAGCTACGGCAACTTCAAGCTGCTCAACTTCGATCCCCTGCCACCGGTGACCCCCTCCGATTTCACACAAGAAGTGGCAGCACGACTTGGCCGCAATCAATTACGGGTGGCCACCTTCAATGTCGAAAA
>JAADGC010000228.1:0-5959 GCA_013152585.1 Chloroflexota bacterium | reverse complement strand
GCCAAGCTGGCCGGTCTGGGGCAGATCATTGCCACCAACCTGCGGGCGCCCGACATCATCGGCCTGGAGGAAATACAGGACAATACCGGCCCCACCGACGACGGCGTGGTCGATGCCAGCGCCAGCTATGCGGCTCTCATCGCCGCCATCCAGGCAGCCGGTGGCCCCATCTACGACTACCGCGACATCCCGCCGCTCAACAATCAGGACGGCGGCCAGCCCGGCGCCAACATCCGCGTGGGCTTCCTTTTCCGCCCCAATCGGGTCAGCTTTGTGGATCGCCCCGGCGGCGATGCCACGACTGCCACAGAAATCGTCGACACCCCCACTGGGCCCCACCTCACACTAAGCCCCGGCCTTGTGGACCCCAACAACCCGGCCTGGGCCGCCGACGCGGCCACAGACTTCGCGAATTCGCGCAAATCACTGGCAGCCGAATTCCGCTTCAATGGCCAGACCGTCTTCGTCATCGTCAACCACTTCAAATCCAAAGGTGGGGATAACCCGCTGTTTGGGCGTGTGCAGCCGCCTGTGCTCACCACCGAGGTTCAGCGCATAGCCCAGGCGCAGGTCATCAACGACTTTGCCGACCAGATACTGGCCAGCAACCCCAAAGCCAACGTCATTGTCCTGGGCGACCTCAACGACTTCGACTTCTCGCCGCCTTTGACCGCTCTTAAAGGTGGGGTGTTGACCAACGTGATCGAGACTCTGCCCCGTGCCGACCGCTACAGCTTCATCTACAACGGCAACTCGCAGCAGCTCGACCACCTGCTGATCAGCCCCAACCTGGCCCAGAACAACTTCCTCGCCGCAGACATCGTCCATGTCGATGCCGACTTCGCCGCCAGTACCCACGCCAGCGATCATGACCCCGTGCTGGCCATCTTCGAGTTCCCGGTCTGGCGCTTCCGCGGCATCACCTATCTGGGCTTGCCGCGAGACAAATCTCAGCAACTGCCCGGCGTCACCCTGCACCTGTATGGCCGCAACAGCGGCGATCCGGCACCTGGTACCCTGATCAAATCCGTCACCAGCGATGCCTCCGGTTTCTTCAACTTCTACATCCTCAAACCGTGGCTGTACGAGGTGATGGGGCTGATTGCCGATGCCCCCAATGGCACGGTCGCCAGCGGAGTCTGGTCGGCAGACGGTGATGTGGTTGGGTCCAATGCGGTGAAATGGATACAGCCAGCGCCGGCGGTGCACAGAAACGAATTCTATTTTAAGGTCGCTGATGCTACGATCCTTGGCGCCGAACCGGAGAACTCCCCCCACCACCTCCCCACTCCCACCCCAAGCACCTACTTCTCCTGGCTGCCGGCCATCATCCAGGAATAAGTACCGACATCGGTAAACTCGGGCCCGCTGACACTTGTCGGCGGGCCCGGTCTTTTACCTATGTGCGACGCACAAGCCTTTATCATAAACCTTATATCCAATAAAGGCGCCATCATCCCCCTTTACTCAAGTGGAAAAAGTCATCAAAATCGTATAAACTAGCATGGACACTATGCGCTTATTCTGAGCGCCTATAAACAACCATAAGAGGATAATAAACAATGAATGCAAAGAAGAAAACATTAGCCGTTCTCACGGGTGGCGGCGACGTTCCCGGCCTCAACCCTACCATCAAACAAGTTGTCAACCGGGCCATAGCCGAAGGCTGGCGCGTGCTGGGCTTTCGCCGCGGCTGGGCCGGCCCCTTGTTCTTCAACCCCGACGACCCCAACAGTTGGGGCCAGTGGGTGATTGAACTCGATAAGCACACGGTGCGCACCATCGACCGTTTTGGCGGCACCTTCCTGCACACCTCCCGCACCCGACCCAGCAACTACAAGCCTGCGGATTTGCCCGAGTTCCTGCATCCCGAAGATTTTCCGGTGACCGAAGAGGGTCGTCTCGACTGCACCTCCAAGATACTCGATACGCTGGCCCATGTGGGCGTCGATGTGCTCATCCCCATCGGCGGCGACGACACCCTCGGCTACGGCGCCCGCCTGCACAACGAAGGCTTCCCCGTGGTTTCCATCCCCAAAACCATGGATAACGATGTGTTCGGCACCGACTATTGCATCGGCTTTAGCACCGCTGTCACCCGCTCCGTAGACCTGATCACCAATTTGCGCACAGCCGTGGGCTCGCACGAACGCATCGGCGTGGTCGAGCTGTTTGGCCGCAATTCCGGTGAAACCTCGTTGATCAGCGCTTACTGCGCCCAGGTCGACCGGGCCATCATCTCCGAAGTACCGTTCGATATACACAAGCTCGCCGACCTGCTGCTCAAAGACAAGGCAGATAACCCCAGCAACTATGCCATCATGACCATCTCCGAGGGCGCTGTCATGATCGATGGCGAGATCGTCGAATCGGGCGAAGAAGATGCCTACGGGCACAAAAAACTGGGGGGCATTGGGAATACCACCGCCCAGATGATCAAAGAAATCACGGGACAGAACATCATCTACCAACGGCTCGCCTATCTCATGCGCTCCGGTGTCCCCGACGCCCTCGATCGCATTGTGGCTGCCAACTACGGCTCGATGGCGGTGGATCTGGCCACACGGGGCATCACTGGCCGCATGGTGGCCCTGCGCGAAGGTCGCTACACCCATGTCGCCGCCGACTACACCACGCGCGGACTCAAGCGGGTGGATGTCGATGAATTCTACGATGTAAGCACCTATCGCCCCAAAGTCTCCCATGTTCAGGGCAAACCCATGTTCCTCTACTAAAAACTGATATGAAACGCACTGCCCTGTTCCTGGCCATCGTCCTCATCGCCCTGCTCCCCCTCCCCCTCTTTTCCCAGGGCCCGGTCAACCCCCTCATCCAGCCCCCCAACGCATCGCCGTACGGCATGGACATATTGGGGCCCGGTTGGCAATGGACGTTCCCCCGCCAAGAGGCCTCCCCGCGGCTGGCCGGTTCTTTGCGCATCGATCAGGCCGACGAAGTCCTGCAAAAAAGCTGGGCTGCCGGCGTGCGTAGCGTCCGCGTCGCCGCCTGGTGGTGCTTTTTAGAACCCGAACGGGACCAGTACGAATGGACAGACTTCGACATCATGCTGCAACTGGCCAGCAACTATGGTATCGAACCGATGCCCGAAATTTTTTACACACCCTACTGGGCCCGCGCCGATGCCTTCTCCACCGGCACCTGCATCACCAACTGGAAGCGCAACTATCCGCCCGACGATCTCGCTGACTGGTCCGACTTTATCACCCAAATAGTGCAGCGTTACGGCAGCAGCGGCAAAAACCAGGTACGCTACTGGGAGATATGGAACGAACCCGGCCTGCCCGAATTCCTCTCCATCATGAACGACCCCGGCGACGGCACCGTTCCCGTCTATGCCGACATGCTCAACAGTGCCAGCACCGCCATCCGCAGCAACGATCCCCATGCTTTCGTACTCCTCGGCGGCCTCTCCGATATTCGTGGCCCCAAATTCCTGGGCAAATTACTCGACCTGCGCGGTGCACACGATGTCCGCAACGCCTTCGATATCATCCCCTTTCATGCCTTTACCGCCCACAAAGTCAAGCTCGACCTGCTGACAATGTCCCTGAGCCAGCGCAATCTGCAATACGAGCTTTGGATCAACGAGCTTAACAACTCGGAGTGGGGGCAGGATTGGAACCGCTCCGATGCCGAGATCGATGATCTCTTTCAACTGATCTTTGATTACGGCGTCACGCGCACCTTCTGGTTCAAATCCTACACCACCAAATGGGGTCCCGGCATCTTCCATAACCACGATCCCCTGTGGGTGCCCGGCCCCTTCGTGCCCAGCCCCTTTTATGACACCTTCCAGCGTCAGGCTCTGCCCGAAACCCAGCCCCGGGCCCCGGCGCCGGGGCTGCCCAGCCTGAACACCCTCGCCGGCCCCCGGCCCCTCTTTGTGTGGAAACGCCCCCAGGCCGGCAGCTTCCCCATCGCCGGCTACAAACTGCAGGTCGATGACAGTCTCTACCAGGGGACTCCCTACTTCTTCGACCCCGAAATCGATGTCTGGGTTCCGGCCCTGTTCACACACTTCCTGCCCCTGCAAATCGGGCCTGTCAGCAGCAGCGCAGCAGCCACCGCCCTGCAGATGCCTACCGTCTCCGCAGCGCCCGTCACCTGGCTCAGCTACCAGCCCGACACCGACCTGCCTCCTGGCCCCACCTACTGGCGCGTGGCAGCCGTAGATACTGCGGGCAATGTCGGACCCTATAGCGCGCCGCGGTTGTTGACTATCACCTCAGGCGACAAAAAACTCTACCTCCCCTACCAGACTCACTGAGGGGCATACCATGAGCGATCTCACTCTTCAGGAACTCGAACAGGCCCGTGACGCCGGTCAACTCGTGGTGTGGGTAGGCGCCGACCTCCCGGTTGCAGTCACCGGACTCCCGCCTCGCAGCGAGATCGCCCTGGCTCTGGCCCGGCGCCACGGGCTCACGGATTCTGGCTCGTTGGCCGAAATCGCCGCCCTGATCCAACAAGGCGACTATCGCCGCGACCTGATCAGCACCCTGCTTGACGCCTACGGTTCTGCTCAACCCGGCACTTTTCAGCATGTTATCTTGTGGCTGGTGCAGGAATATGGCCTGCGCAACATCGTCACCACCACCTATGATCGCAGCCTCGAGCTGGCCTGCGACGCCGCAGGCATCCCCTACACCAGCATCGTCGATGACACCGACCTGGAATTTGCCGACGCCGGGCAGCTACGCATCTTCCGCCTGTACGGACACGTGCAGCGTAAAGACCGGCTGGTAATCACCGAAGATGACCACGTTCGCCTGCTCAGCGATCCCCAACGCAGCGCCATGCTGGCCACCGTGCGCCAGCTCTTCCAACAAAACACGGCCCTCTTCCTGGGTTACAACCTGGCCGACCTCGATTTCAAATTCCTGCTGGCGGGCCGCAGTGGGCAGGCCCTGGTGCGCCGCGCCTTTGTGGTGTGGCCCGATTGCAGCCAGCAGGAACGCCGTATGTGGGCAAGACGCCAGGTAATCGTCCTGGACTCGGATCCCTTTGGCCTCAGCGAACTGCCGGAAATGGCCGCCCTCGGGGATAGAGAGATGCCGAAGACGATGAATTCTGTTGGGGGTCAGACCAGAGGCGCCGGGGGTGGCGAAACCCTGCTCGTCCCCGAGCCCCCGCCCGCTCCCAAAGCAAAAATTCGTCTCAACACGCTGCGCATCGATGCCGCTGTGCCCGAGCAAGCCACCGTCAACCAGGCTTTTGTCCTGGCCGTAGCCATCCGTCAACCCGACGCACCCCCGCTGCAGGAAAACGATCTCGGCGTCGTTCATTCCGGCGAGGCGCAGATTTTTGTCAGCTCCGATCAACCCTATGCCACCATGCGGCTCCAGGTCAGCGCCCCCGGCTGCGACATCGATGGCGATGACAGCCGCCGCTTCCGCCTGCCCACCGGGCACAATTCCCCGGTCTTCTACTTTAATCTCACCCCCCGCGCACCCGGCGAACTCAGCATCATCGTCGAATTGTATCAGGAAGACATCTGGCTGGGCAGCACCAGCCTGAGCACCGAAGCCGTGCCCAAGCTTGTCGGCGAAGTATCGCTTAACATCAAAAGCACCCGGATCGACCTGCGCATCGCCTCCCTGCGTCGCCAGCTCGAAGATGCCCAACTGCTGCTGGCCAGCATCGAGGAACAACTGGCCGTCTTCCCCGTAGGCGCACAGCCCCCCCATCTTGCGCTCCAAAAACGCAAGCAAGAAGACCGCATCCGCGAGCTGGAGATGGAGTTGGACAGCCTGCTGGATGCTGACAACGGTGTGGGCTAGTGCGACGAGCTGATCGTCCCAAATCTGAGTAAGCAGTGATCCGTTATCAGATCACTGCTTACTGCTTAGCGAACGTCTAGAAATGACCTTTCGTTTTGCTCTCGCTGACTGAAGTCAGGCTCTTCAGGCCTGCGGCCAGGAGTCGGCCTTCGCCGACT
>JAADGC010000123.1 GCA_013152585.1 Chloroflexota bacterium | reverse complement strand
TACCACAGACTGCCACCCCCACGCCCACCAGCGCCTCCCCCTCCCCGACGCCGACGCCACCAGCATCGCCGGCGCCTATCCCGCCGCTGGCCATCGTGCTCAGCGACGCCAACCTGCGCTCGGGGCCCGGGCGTATCTACCCGATCATCGGCGCCATCGCGGCCGGGCAAAAAGTCTTTGTGCGGGCGACGAACGCCGCCGGAGATTGGATGCAACTGGACATGAGCGGAGATGCTTTCGTCTGGATAGCTGCCTTTTTACTCGATCTGCCAGCCGGACTCCAGCTCCCCCCGGCCACCCACATTCCGCCGCCACCACCCACACCCACGCCAGGTGACACCGTGCGTTTTACCAAAACCACCATTAGCCTGCCTACGTATCCCTGGCAAGCCTATCTCACGCCTGCCTACGATGAAGTTGCACACTGGACGTACCAGGCATTTGATCGCCAGGCCTACGAAGCCGCCCACCCCCAACCCTCACCCCAAACGTACGAATTATTGCTGCTCGAAAACAACTGGCTGCGGCTGAGCATGCTGCCTGAGCTGGGAGGCCGCATCTATCAGATGATCTTCAAACCCAGCGGCCACAACGAACTCTATCAGAACCCGGTTATCAAACCTTCCCCGTGGGGACCAGGAGAGCATGGCAATGGCTGGATTGCCGCCGGTGGTATCGAATGGGATTACCCGGTGTCCGAGCACGGCTATGTGGGGGAGGATAGCTGGGGCTATATCACCCGGCCCAACCCGCCGGCCTATGGCCTCACCCTTTTTGATCAGGGGCAGGAACGCATCCATCTCAGCGTAGATGTCAGCCTCTCGCCCGACTCCGCCGCCTTCCAGCTCGATTTCCTGCTGCAAAATCCCACCCCGCTTAGCCTCCCCCTCAGCTACTGGACCAATGCCATGATCGCGCCGGGTGCGGCCAATAGCGTCGGTCCCGACCTGTACTTCATCTATCCCGGCCGGCACATACGCATCCATTCCACCGGCGATGCAGGGCTGGGTAGCAATAATAGCATCTTGCCATGGCCAGTGTATAATGGAAGAAACCTCAGCCGACTGGGAACATGGCAGCAATGGCTTGGCTTCTTCATGGCTCCTCAGGCCCAGGCCAACTGGGCCGGCATCTACGACACCGACATCGACGAAGGCCTGCTGCGCATCTTCCCGGCCGATCAAGTGCCCGGACTCAAAGGCTTTGGTTTTGGCTGGTCCGATGCGATTGATCCGCACACCTACACCGACGATAGCAGCACCTATGTAGAAATGCACGGCGGTCTCAGCCCCACCTTTGCCGACAGCATCTCCATGGCGCCGTACACGCAGCGCACCTGGAGCGAGACCTGGTATCCGGTTGCAGGCATTGGCGGCATCAGCCAGGCGAACGCCGGCGGCGCCGCTCATCTGCAATCTCAGGCAGACGGCTGGCACCTGCGCCTGTTCAGCACCAGCAGCCGCAGCGGCACCCTCAGCATCAGCGATGCCACCGGCGAGTTGATGCAAGCGCCCCTGCAAATCGATCCCGCACATCCCGCCGACACCCTCCTGCCCGACATCCATCCCCCCCTTGCCTTCCGATTCCAGCCCACACACGGAATCCCCTGGCAGATGACCGGGCTCCAACCCTGATTCCTCCCGACCCACCTTCACCACCCTCGTGACCTACTACACCTGCAGCAATTGCGGCGCCTCCCTTCTTGCGGCCCAGGGCCAATGCCCTCAATGTGGCGCCGAAATCCAATGGGAAGAGGCCGTTGGCCGCACGCAATACGTGCGCAAACTGCCCCCGCTGGGCCCCCCTCGCGGGCCGCGTTTCGGCGTGCTCCTCAAAACCAGTCTCATCACCATCTTCATCCTGGCCACCTTGTTGCTGGCCGGGCTGTGGGGTATCGAACAGGGACTCCAGGAAAGACAGGCCGAAATCGGCGAAGTAGCCTTCACTCACTATCGACAGGGGCTTCTGCACCTGTTCGATGGCAATATCTCTGCCGCTCAACAGGAATTCAAACAGGTCGTAGTGGTGCAACCCCAGGCCACATCGACGCCGGCAGCCATCGCCGCTCTGCCGCAGGAGCCCAGCCCCACGCCCGCCGTCGTTACCCCCACCCCCACGCTGAACCCCAACCAGCTCAGCATGGACGAAACCCTCACCCGCATCCAACAACTCATGGCCGCGGAGAGTTGGGCCGAAGCCATCCCCCAATTACAGCGGCTCAGCGATCTCGACCCGGGTTATCAGACCGGCCTGGTGAGCCAGATGTTGTTCAACGCCTACACCAACCAGGCATTGGTCTACATCGACACCGGCGACATCGACGCTGCTGCCCGCGACCTGGACGCAGCCCTGGCCATCCATGCCAATAACAGCGCCGCCTCCAAACTGCGGCAGGCCATCAACCTGTATCAGACAGGCCAGGCCGAGATGGGCCAAGACTGGGATGCCGCCATCGCCGCCTTCACAGCGCTCTATGCTCAGGCGCCCGACTTTATGGACACCGGCGAACAGCTCTTTTTGGCGTACGCCGGGGCCGGCGACACCTTACGACGCTCGGCCCCCTGCCAGGCCATGAACCGATACCAACTGGCCCTGCAGCTCGATCGCGATCCCCAGGTACGGGCCAAGCTCGAAGACACCCGCCTGCGCTGCAAGCCCGACGCCAATGACAGCTCTATTCCCGCAGTTGGCGGCCCCACGCCCTCCGCCGCCTCTGGCCATATTGCTTACACCTTGTTCGACGAAAACCTGACCTATCACCGCACCCGCCTATGGGATGTAGCGGCCATGCAAGCGGGCGAAATCATCGCCGAAGAATCTTTACAGCCAGACATTGGCCCCCAAAACGGCATTATCGTCCGTTCCACCGATCCCGAACACTTCGGCATCACCTATTATCCCACGCTGGCAGCTCCCCCCCAGCGCCTTACCCAAGATGCCGGCGACAGCACTCCCCGCTGGTCGCCCGATGGCCGCAGTATTGTCTTCACCTCCGCATCCCGCACCCCCGACCAACAATCCCACCTCTTTTTGCTGGACATCGCAGCGGGCAGCATCCGGGATCTGGGCCTGGGGCAGGGCCCCGATTGGTCGCCTGATGGCCAGCGCATCGTCTATCAAGGTTGCGGTGCCAGCGAAACCAATTGTGGCCTGTGGATTCTGGATCTGACGAGTGATGAACATCGCCAGCTCACCAGCACGCCCTCCGATAGCATGCCCCGATGGGCGCCCGATGGTGAGCTTATCGCCTTCATGTCGAATGGCCGCAGTCCCAGTTGGGATCTGTTTGTGGTAGATGCCAGCACCGGTAACATCCCCTTTTTCGCCCTCGACGATGCCATCGACGGAATGCCTGCCTGGTCGCCCAGTGGCGAGTGGCTGGCGTTCCTCTCCAATCGTGAAGGAGACTGGGCCGTTTACAGTTGGTCCACCAGCACCCTCACAGTGCAACGGCTCTTCCCGGTGGCCAGCACCCTGCCCGACTGGCAAGAGGCCAGCCTGGACTGGGCCCCCTGACGCCACCCCTCATTTTTGACGCCAGCCAGCAAGCACGCTATACTTACGCTTGCCCAGCCGGGGAGTAGCGCAGTTCGGTAGCGCGCTTGGTTTGGGTCCAAGAAGTCGTCGGTTCGAATCCGGCCGGCCTCCCCGACTCCCACGCGGGCGTGGTGTAGTGGTAACACTAGAGCCTTCCAAGCTCTCGTCACGGGTTCGAATCCCGTCGCCCGCTCTCCTCCATCCCAAATCATTCGCACATAGGGGCCCTAGCTCAAGTGGTTAGAGCAGCGGTCTCATAAACCGCCGGTTCTCGGTTCGAGCCCGGGGGGCCCCACTTTTTCCAGTCTGGCGGCGGGGTGTCAGCCAGCCCCGACGAACAGGCTTGGCCCGAACTGATGACGGTGTTTCGCTATGCCCGGTGCGATCATGATGCAACAAAAACACCCGCAAGGAGCCTTGCGGGTGGGTGGAGAAAGTCAGTTATTCGGGTTAGACGCGGGTTACGTAAGCGCCGGTTTCGGTGTTCACGCGAATGCGATCACCCGCCTGCACGAAAAGCGGCACCTGCACCTGCTGGCCCGTTTCCGTGGTGCAGTGTTTCAACGGAGCATTGGCCGTATCGCCCGCAAAACCGGGTTCCGATTCCACGACCCCGAGATCGACCGTGGTGGGCAGTTCGATGCTAATCGGTTCGCCTTCGAATGTCTCCAGCTTAATCTCCAGGCCATCAATCAGATAGTTGATGCCGTCACCAAGCTGTTCCTCCTTAAGCATGACCTGCTCGTATGTTTCGATATCCATGAAATAATAAAACTGATCATCATGATAAAGATACTGGACAATAGCATGGTCAAGCCGGATGTCGTGGACGCGGTTACCATTGGGGAAAGTCTTTTCGATAATGGAACCAGATCGCAAATTACGTATCTTCACCCGGATGGTGGCGCTGCCACGCGCCATCTTCCGGTGCTCGTAATCAAGCACCCGAAAGAGTTCATTATCTAGCACAAAGACAACGCCTTTGCGAAGTTGTTCTACACCAATCATAAAAAATAAGTCTCCTTGCAACAATCAGCCGCACCAATGGCGGCACAGCCTTCCTTATTCTAAGCAAATAGTGTAAAAAGTCAAGATTTTGGTTGCTCATGCATAGCGCTCTGCTGTTTCTCCGCCCCTCTGGTGACGCATGCAAACTTCTGAACGGTGGACTTCCCCTTATTTACCCATTTATGCCACCCTGGCGTTGGCAGCGGGTATTTGGGTGGGCCAAGAATGGTTGACCCTGGCATGGTGGCAGTGCGCCGGGCCCCGACTCAGCCCCCACATCCTCTGGCTCCTGGCACCCTTGCCGCTACTCGTATATGGCCTGTGGCGCCTGCGCCACCGACACGCGTTGATCCCCTTGTTGTGTCTCAGCTTTGCCCTGCTGGGTATCTGGCGCTATCTCTCACATCCCTTTTTCCCCTGCCCGGCCGCCAACGCCCTTGTGCTGTACCATGCCGATTCTCCCTACGAGCACCCGCTCACCCTCGAAGGCGTTGTCACCGGCTATCCTGAAACCCGCGCTACCTATACACAATATCGCGTCCGCATCGAAGCCCTGTGGCAGGAATCGGAACGAGTGCCCGTACAGGGCGTGGCGCTGGTACGCAGCCAGGGCGAGCAGAGCTTCCGTTATGGTGATCGCCTGCGCATCCGCGGCACTCCCACCACACCCCCCAGCTTTGTCGATTTCGACTATCGCCGGTTCCTGGCCCGCAAGGGCATCGACACCCTGGTGCAGCGCGGCGATTTGACCCTGTTGGCCTCAAGCCAGGGGAGTCCCTTTTGGTCCGCGTTGTACACACTGCGGGCAACAGCTTCACAGGTGCTGGATCAACTCTTACCGCAACCTTACGCGGCTCTGGCCAACGGCATGATCCTGGGCATCGAAAGCGGCATTCCCCGCTCGCTGTACGACGAGTTTAATCTCACCGGCTCCTCTCACGTCATCGTCATCAGTGGTAGCAATATCGCCATCGTCTCCGGCATCCTGTTGGGGTTATTCTCGCGGCTGTTTGGCAAGCGCAAGAACCTGGCCACAGGCGTCACCATCAGCGGTATCGTACTTTACACCTTGCTTGTGGGCGCCGATGCCGCGGTCTTGCGGGCAGCGCTGATGGGGATTTTCTACGTGCTGGCAGTGCATCTGGAGCGGCAGAGTGCGGCGATTATCTCCCTATTTGTGGCCGCTCTGCTCATGCTGGTGCTGAATCCACTCACGCTGTGGGATGTCGGGTTTCAGCTCAGTTTTATGGCCACATTAGGCCTGATCTTATTCAATGCGCCGCTCAAACGGCGCTGGGATGCACGGCTGGGCCGACGCCTGCCGCGAGTCATCAATGGTCTGCTGGCCGAAGGTCTGCTGGTCACGCTGGCGGCCCAAATCACGACCATGCCGATGGTGGTGATTTACTTCGGGCGGCTGTCCCTTATTTCCTTCCTGGTCAATTTCCTAATCCTTCCTGTGCAGCCACCCATCATGATCGCCGGGGGATTAGCCACGCTGGTGGGATTTGGCCTGTTGCCCGTAGCCCGCGTAATAGCTCTGATTCCCTGGGGCAGTTTGTGGTGGACGGTGTTGATCGTGGAAAAAATGGCCGCCGTGCCCTGGGCCAGCCTGGAGGTGAGTGCCTTTGGCCGTCTGTTGGCGACGCTAACCTATGGATTATTTGCCCTGGGCTTTTTGTGGTGGTTGTTGCGGCAGGAACAACAAGCCGATACATTCATACCGCCGACATGGCGACCCGCCCTCACCCGCAGCCTGACGGCGGCAGCGCTGATTGCCCTGCCCCTGTGGGGAGGCGCCACCTGGTGGGTCAATCAGCCCGATGGCCGCCTGCATCTCTATCTTTTAGGACACGATCAGAGTGTCGATTTCTTGATAGCCACGCCGGGCGGCAATCATATTTTACTAACGCCCGAACGCACTGAAACAACAACCGATCTGGCAACGCTCATCGCCCAAATACCCGCCCATAGCCAGACGCTGGCGCTGGCGATCCTCACCCGACCCGCTACTGCCCTGCCCAAACTGCACCCACCCCCGGCCCTGTTGCTGGGCCCGGACACACCCGCCCTGCTCCCCGGCACTACCATCCGCCTCGATACCGATGTCACTCTGCAGCTTGTGCATCGCCCCCGGGATGATACTGATTCGTTTCTCTTCCAACTATGCTACCATGACTTCAGCACCCTCCTGCCTTTTGAAAACACACAGGAAGCCCAGCAAAGCCTGCTGGCGCAGGCACTGCCCCCGCCCACGCTGCTGGTAGCCCCCTATCCGCACGTGGGGGCGTGGCCCAACCCCGACCTGCTAGCCCAACTCCGCCCCCAAATTACACTGCTCCCCACCGGCATCACGTATCCGCCCCATGTGCAGAGCGCACTGGCGGCAAGCACCCACCTGCTGTCCATCCCCACCGATGCCATGGTCGAGGTCGTCACCGACGGCACCGAAATGCGCCTGTTCAGCTACCCTTATGCCGAAAATACCCTGCTCCGCTGAAGCGTCTCCGGCAAATTCGATTGCAGGCTCTGTCCAAAAGCAGGGCTGACGCATCTAAATTCGATAAGACCGCGAATGAAACCGCGAATGGACGCGAATGAACGCGAATAATTTTTTAGCGTCCATTCGCGTCTATTCGCGTCCATTCGCGGTTAAAAAAGATGCACCATGACTCGTCATGATTGATTGCTGAAAAGTGTCCGGGTGAGAAATTCAGTTTTACAATTATGAGAGCGTCCCCACCAGAGTCTTGTCTACCAGACTCCCCAGACATAATTAGATACGATTGCCCTGTGTCCAAAAGTTGCCTCCATCGACAGGCGTTGCGCTATAATGCAACTCCCCTTTCTGCTCTGCGCCTACCAAGTGTTTGCCTCGAATGACCCTCCGGTTTGCACGATTCCCCAGCTCATCATGTCATCATCCTCCCCCAATCCTCCTATCCCCACCATCACACTCACCCACGTGCGTCTGGCTCTGAGCCATCCCCGACCCGGCATGCGGGGGCAGATGCTGATGGGGCCCCGTGAGCGCCTGGACCCGGCACTGTACGAACAGGGTTCCCGCGATTGCCGGCGGGCGTCCGTTTTATTGCTGCTCTATCCCCATCGGGCAGAGCTGTATACCGTGCTGACCGTGCGGCCCCACCATTTACCGGCCCATCCCGGGCAGGTGTCCTTTCCGGGCGGCTCGCGGGATGATGAATCCGAATCCGTGGTGGATACGGCGCTGCGCGAGGCCTACGAAGAGGTCGGGGTTATGCCGGCGCAGGTGGAGCCGTTGGGCCGGCTGACGCACATCTACATTCCCCCCAGCCATTTCTGCATCCAAATTGTGGTGGGCTACACGCGTCGCCGCCCGCAGTGGCACATCAATCCCGCCGAGGTGAGTGAATTGCTGGAAGTACCGGTGCGTCATTTTTTGGATCGGCACAACTGGCAAAGCGAGATGATGACCATCCGCGGGGAAGCGCGGCGCATCCCTTATTTTGCCATCGGCGAGCACAAAGTGTGGGGGGCCACAGCCATGGCCCTGGCCGAGTTCGTGACCATGTTGGATGAAACCCTCAGCGAACACCAGCCCTGAATAAAAACCCCCGGCATTATGTTGCCGGGGGCGATCAATCCAGTGAACTTTAGGAAATCAACCCGTGTTGCGCATACCGATGACAACGGGAATGGTTTTGAGCAGGATTTTCATATCGAGCCAGAGGGTGCTGTTTTCGATGTATTGCAGGTCCCAACGGACGATGTCGGGGAAAGGAATGCTGCTGCGGCCATTGATTTGGGCCAGTCCTGTGATGCCAGGCAGGACAGCAAGCCGGGGTAGATACCAATCAAAGTAGGCTTCGACCTCGTAATCCATCGAAGGCCGGGGCCCGACCATGCTCATGGTGCCGTTGAGGATGTTGAAAAGCTGAGGTAGTTCGTCCAGGCTGGTGCGACGCAACAGCCGCCCCACACGCGTAATTACCCGCCCATTGCCGGTGGGCTTGAGCACGCCGCCATTGCTGCGCGGCCCCTGGGTGATCTCGCCGCGAATGACTTGCTGGGCAAAGCGCTTGTTATCCTCGTTATATTCGGTGCCGACTACCATAGAACGGAATTTGTAAAATTTGAAAACCTGGCCCCCCAGGCCGACGCGATTTTGAATAATCAGAGCTGGCCCGCCATCGTCAATTTTGATGGCAAGATAAATGAGGAAGAGCAAGGGCGAAAGCAGCAGCAGCAGGATGCCGGCGGACAGAATGTCGAAGCTGCGCTTGGCCAAACGATGTGCGGTGGACAAGATAGCAGGTTGGATGAGTGTGCGGGCGGGAGCAACTTGAAAATGGGGAGCAACGGTGGATTGCAAGGCTGTGCTCATAAGTCGGGTTTCACTGGTGATCATATCGGCATCATTCCTTGTCATGGGAAGCGCGCCTCCCCAACTGTGGCGGATGAGGAAGTCCAATAAGAGAGGATTAGTTTGGGCCGGGCAGAGGGATTGGGGTATTCGGAAGAAGCAAAGGCGTATTGAACGCGGGCTTCATCAAAAGCTTTGAGGATCAGGCCGTGCTGGCTTTGTGGCTGGTGCAGCCATTCCTGCACGAGAGCCGTGATGTCCCAGTCGTAAAAACGCTGGATGCCGGTGATGGTTTGGGGGCTGCGGGGCAGTTTCTCGCGGTCGGTCGGCGTGGCGTTGGCGCCGGGTTGATCCCAGGGCGTGTCCGCAGTGGCCATTTGCCAGGAGACGGCGGATTCGGACCAGGGGTGGTTGAGCCGATAAGCGCCCACGATGGCAGGATTGTCGTTACTTTGGCTGAGTACGTAAAGACTCAGGGTGGCCTGGGTGATGTGGATGTCGGCGGGAAGGGATGAAAGGTCGAAGTTAAGGATAGGCGCCATAACATCGGGTTGGCGCAAAATAAGCCGGTCTAATGTAGCATAGTTTTGGGTCATTTCCCAAGCGCTGAGATAACTATCGCGTACGCCGTCATAATCATCCCGACCGGGTTGCAGGATGATCTGTTGCGGTTCGGGCGTGGGAGGCGGGAAATACTGCCGCTGCCGGGGGAGGTAGGTAAGATAGGACAGACGAATGCGGGTGGGGGTGATGGT
>JAADGC010000201.1 GCA_013152585.1 Chloroflexota bacterium | reverse complement strand
TCCGAAACCAATGAAAACGAACTCTCTGCCAAGCTAATCGAGGAATAACACAGTGAAACGCCTTTTGAGACGCAACGAAACCCTGGTTGCAATCACCATTATTGGCCTTTCTTTGATTATTGGCCTCAATAACCCCATCTTCTTTTCCGTAGGCAACCTCTTCACGCTCCTGCGCAGCGGCATTGTCACCGGCATCTTTGCCATGGCCGTGCTCATCGTACTCATCTCCGGCGGCATCGATGTATCGTTCACAGCCATTGCCGTCTTTGCCCTTTATGCCACCGTCAAGATACTCAAGGCCTATGCTCCCGACGCCTCGATCTGGTTGGGATTTTGCATTGCTTCTTTCATCGGCCTGGGACTGGGGTTGATCAACGCCTTCTTCATTGCCCAATTCAGGCTCTCGACCTTGATCGTCACCCTGGGCACGCTTAGCATGTTTCATGGCTTTTTGCTCTTTGCCATCGGCAACCAGATCATCCGGGATGTGCCCCCGGCGCTGACGGCATTCGCCCGCTCCTCGCTCATGCGCATCCCCCTGAATCGAGGCTCAGCCAACCTGCACCCCGCCATCTTGATTACCCTGGCGGCGGCGGTGGTTGTGTGGCTATTGCTCAATTATACGATGTTGGGACGCGGTATTTACGCCCTGGGCGGGGCGCGCGAGGCGGCCGAACGCGCCGGTTTCAACGTCGTTCGCATTCAGTATTTCATCTATGGCTTTGTCGGCCTGCTCTCCGGTATCGCCGGTATGACATTTGGCTCAATGGCTCGTCAGGCCAATCCCCAGGATATCGTGGGCATGGAGTTGAATGTGATCGCCGCCGTCGTGTTGGGGGGTGCCCAGCTCACTGGGGGTCGCGGCACAGTGCTCGGTGCTCTACTGGGCGTGATCCTGGTCGTGATGGCCAACAACAGCCTGATCCTTATTGGCGTTCCTACCGTTTGGCAGCGTGTTGTCATCGGTATCATTATTCTGGTGGGTACCGGCATCCCCGCCATCCAGGACCGCCGCGCCGGCAAACGCACATTTGGTCTTGCCGATGCCTAGTCTGACCGGCACGAAAGAGTAACCACAGTTCACCCAGATTTCTTCATCCGTGCTACGTGATGCCTGTCGTCCCCCATGAGAACCTGCCTCGCACGCACCACACCTCATCTATTTTGAGCCCTCCCCAACTTAACTATGGACCAAACAGCTCCCAAAAAATCACTGGCCGACCGCCTCCCCTTCGATAGCGCCACTCTGCGCCTTTTCGTCATCGCCATCTTCATTTTTATGGCCTTTAGTCTTCTGCTACCGGGTAAGTTCCTTACCGTGCGCAATATGCAATCGATGGCAGTGCAACTGCCGGAATTCGGTATCCTCGCCTTTGCCATCATGATTACGATGTTGACCGGGGGTATCGATCTTTCCATCGTGGGCACGGCCAATCTCGCCGCCATTGCGGCGGCACTGATCCTGACTCGCCTCGCCGGCGACGGCGGCGCCGGCCTGCCCCTGGCCTTTGTCATGCCCCTGGCCATGCTCGCCGCCCTGGTGATGGGCTCCATCTGCGGCCTCTTCAACGGTTATCTCGTCTCGATCGTGGGAATCACGCCGATCCTGGCGACGCTGGGTACGGGCGCGATCTACACCGGTCTCTCTTTCGTGATCACAGGGGGCCCGGCCATCACCACCACCCAGCTCGCTTTTATCGGCAGTAGCTCGGTCTTAGGTCTGCCCATCCCCATCATCGTCTTCGTCGTTCTGGCTGTGCTTTTTTCCATTTTGCTCAACCGCACCACCTTTGGCTTCAATGTCTACATGTTGGGCACGAACCCCACCGCCGCTCTCTTTTCGGGTATCAACAGCAACAGCGTGCTTTTGCGCACCTATTGGCTGGCCGGCCTTACCGCCAGCATCGCCGGTATCATCTTCTTGGCCCGTACCAATTCGGCCAAACCCGACTTTGGCGCCTCCTTTATCTTGTTGACGGTACTGATCGCTATTCTCGGAGGCATTAGTTACACCGGGGGTTTCGGCACCGCCTCCGGATTGGTGCTGGCCGTGTTGAGCATCCAATTCCTCTCTACGGGTCTGAACATGCTCATGCTCACACTGTTCCCCTCCAGCGCCGCCATCTTCTTCCGCCAGTTCGCCTGGGGCGGTCTGCTCTTGATGGTGATGGTGCTCAACTATTACATCGAACGCCGACGCGGCAGTATCACCTAAATACTCAGCGTGCAGGTGTCCTCTCGCGAAAGAATAACAGCTTGCCTGCCACATCTGACCGACTATCAGTCTGATCCACACACACTCTCAATGGAGTTTTTTTCATGACAAATATCGCTTATCTTGGTTTAGGCATCATGGGACGCGGAATAGCGGGGAATCTGCTCAAAGCAGGGTATCCCCTGACCATCTGGAATCGCACCTCTGAGCGCGGCCAGGACCTTGTGCTGCAAGGCGCCACCCAGGCGCTCACACCCGCGGCTGCCGTGGCTGATGCCGATGTCGTGATGTATTGTCTCAGCGATGATGCCGCCGTCGAAGACCTGGTGTTCGGCAGTGGGGATTTGCTTTCGGGTGTGAAAACGGGACAGATCGTCATCGACCTGACCACCGTGCATCCCGACACCACCCGCAAAGAGGCCGCGGCCTATGCTGCCAAGGGTGTGAGATTTCTCGACGCGCCGGTGTTTGGCAGCAAGAACGAAGCGGCTGCGGGGGGGCTGTGGATAGTGGTCGGGGGTGAGAAAGCGCTCTACGGGGAAGTAAAACCTATTCTCGAAGTGCTCAGCGAAACCACCCATTACATGGGCGGCGTCGCCATGGGCAGCTCGATGAAGCTGGTCGGCAATCTCGTGGTGGCGGCGCAGTTGGAAGCGCTGGGCGAAGCCATGGTGCTGGCGACAAAGGCCGGGCTCGATCCCGAAGATGTGCTCGGCGTGCTTCATGTCACCGATTTCAAATCCCCCATTTTCGATGGCGTGGGCCAGATGCTGATCAACCGGGACTTCAGCACGCATTTTTCGCTCAAACTCATGCTCAAAGACGCCAATCTCATTGCCCGCTTCGCCCAGGACCTCAACGTGCCGGTTCCCGCTTCCGCGGCCACGCGCGAGGTAATCAAGGCGGCGGTGAACAAAGGCTGGGGCGCAGAAAATGCTTCGGCCTTCATCAAGAATCTGGAAGAGCAGGCAGGCGTCGTCGTACAAAAATAAAGGCAGGCATATGATGAGTGGACCCTATGTGATGGGTATCGATTTCGGTACCGAGAGCGTGCGGGTGGGCATTTTTGACCTCAGTGGTAGCCCCCGCGTTTTCGCCTCACAACCCTACCACCTCTACCATCCCCAGCCGGGCTGGGCCGAACAGCAGCCTGACGAATGGTGGCAGGCTTTGGTACAGGCGACGCACACGGCCATGGCGGAAAGCGGCATCCCCAAAGAGGAAATCGTGGGCCTGGGCACCGACTGTACCAGTTGCACGGTGCTGGCCATGGACGAGCACTTCCGGCCACTACGACCGGCCATCATCTGGATGGATGTACGCGCCGCAGAACAGGCCCGGCACATCGCCGCCAGCGGACATCCGGCCCTGAAATACAATGGCTACGGCAATGTTTCCGCCGAGTGGATGCCCTGCAAGGCCCTCTGGATCAAAGAAAACGAGCCCGAGATTTATCAAAAAGCCGCTCATATCGGTGAATTCGTCGATTGGCTGACCTACCGTCTCACCGGCGAATGGACCGCCAGCATCAACAATGTCAGCATCCGCTGGTACTACGATCGGGCCGAAGGAGGCTGGCCGGTCGAATTTTACCAGCAGATCGGCCTGGGCGATGTCCTGGCTAAATTCCCTCAACGCGTCCTGGATATGGGCGATGTGGCGGGGACATTGTTGCCGGAAGTGGCGGCAGAGCTCGGTCTACAGCCCGGTATCCCCGTGGCCGAGGGTGGCGCCGATGCCTTTGTCGCCATGATCGGCCTGAATGTGGTGCAACCGGGCAAGCTGGCCTTTATCACCGGCTCCTCTCATCTCCATCTCGGCCAAAGTGCGGCGCCGTTGCACGCCAAGGGCATCTTCGGAACCTACACCGATGCGGTTTTGCCCGGTCAATACACCGTCGAAGGAGGCCAGGTCTCCACCGGCTCTGTGGTCAAGTGGTTCAAGGATAACTTCTGTGGCAAAGAAGCGGCCCTGGCCGCAGAACGCGGGGTGGACATCTACACCGTGCTCACGGAACTGGCCGAGCCCATTCCGCCCGGCTCCGAAGGCCTGATCGTGCTCGATTACTGGCAGGGAAATCGCACCCCCTATGTCGATCCCGAAGCCCGCGGCATCATCCGTGGCCTTTCCCTCAAACACACCACCGGGCATCTCTTCCGGGCCATCATCGAAGGCATCGCCTATGGCACCGAACACATCCTGCGCACCTTTCGCCAGAATGGCTTTGTGGTCGAGGAAATGGTGGCCGCCGGCGGCCCCACCAAGAGCGCCCTGTGGATGCAGATTCACGCCGATGTGAGCAACACACCCATCACGTTGACCGCTGTCCCGGATGGTCCCGCCCTGGGCTCCGCCATCCTCGGTGCCGTGGCGGCCGGGCTCTTCCCCGACGTGCAGACCGCAGCAGCGCAAATGGTGCACATCCGCCAGCGTATCGAACCGAACGCCGCCCGCCATGAGGCTTACCGCTTTTTTGTAGACCAATACATCGCCACCTACCCGCCCCTGCAAACGCTAATGCACGAGACCGTGCGGCATGTAAGCGCCCAGCAGCGATGATTTTTCCGCACACGACCCTGACCCTCTCCGGCGAGCGCTTCATCGTCCATTACCGCCTGCTTGCCGCGGATGCGACCGGGGCCAGGGCTATTGCTCGGGGCATCAGCCTGGAGCAGACCGTCGAGGTCTCGGCAGAGCTTTTGGCCGAGGACGATATTCGGGCCCAGCTCGTGGGTCGGGTGGAGTCCCTGGCAGAGGTTGATGCCCGGCATTTCGATGTGGCGATCAGCTATGCCATCGAGACCACCGCCTTCGAGCTCACGCAGTTGCTGAACGTGGTTTTTGGCAATACGGCGATGCAGCCGGGCATCCGCGTTTTGCGCCTGGAACTATCGGAGGGGCTGCTCCAGCATTTTCAGGGGCCCCGTTTCGGGCAAAAGGGATTGCGGAAACGGCTGGGGATAGCCAGGCGGCCGCTCTTATGCACGGCCCTGAAACCGATGGGACTTTCGGCCCCCGATTTTGCCGATATTGCCTATCGCATCGCCTTGGGCGGCATCGACATCATCAAAGAAGACCACGGCATCACCAATCAGCCCTTTGCTCCTTTTGAGGAACGGGTGGGACGCTGTGCCGAGGCGATCGACCGCGCCAACCGCGAGAGCGGCCAGCAGTGTCTGTATGTCGCCAATATCACGGCGCCCGCCGATCAAATCCGCCGGCGGGCAGAGATGGCGAAAAAACTGGGGGCAGGGGGCCTGATGATCGCCCCCGGCCTTGTGGGTTGGGATACGATGCGGATGCTGGCCGAGGATGAGGCCCTGGCCCTGCCGATCTTCGCCCATCCCGCCTGGCTGGGTACTTTCGTGCTCAGCCCCGAGCAGGGCTTGACGCATCATGTGATCTTCGGACAACTACCGCGCCTGGCGGGCGCCGATGCCACGATCTTCGTCAGTTTTGGCGGCCGTTTTTCCTTCAGCCCGGAAGCCTGCGCAGGCATCGTCCAGGCCGCAACCGAACCCAACCCGGCACTGGCTCCGAGCTTCCCGATTCCGGCCGGCGGCATGACCCTCGAGCGCCTGCCTGAGCTCTACCGCTTTTACGGCCGTGACGTGATTTTTCTCATTGCCGGCGGCCTCTACGCCTTGGGGCCGGACCTGACCGCCAACGCGCGCCGTTTACGCGAGGCAGTGGAAAGCCTGGCGTAGGGGCGGTGGCGACGTAGGGGCCGGTCGCGGACCGGCCCCTACTAGAGAACGTTTTTGTTTCTTAACTCTTCTATGACTTCCAAATCATAGCCAAATAAT
>JAADGC010000136.1 GCA_013152585.1 Chloroflexota bacterium | reverse complement strand
GCGCATTGTCGATCTGATCAAAGGCGCGAAAATCCGCCCACCCTTTCATCGACAGCACTTTCGTGATCGCCGCCGTTAAGGTCGTCTTGCCATGGTCTATGTGACCAATCGTGCCCACGTTCAAGTGAGGTTTCTTTCGCTCGTAATGCTGCTTTGCCATAGGATGTCGTCTCCTTACAGTGAGAACTGAACAGTTGAATGCCAGTACTTTGTAGATGATGAAAATAAGTTGGCTGCCTGTTGAAGGGCATAGAAGAGGAACCCGGAGTTGGTCGATCAACGCATAGCTCCGCGCTCCTCATTAAGTCATGAGTGAGTGATTCGGTTGTCCGGCCCTGAATCAAAGGTCGGGCGCTTGGGCATCGTTTTTACCCGCTACGCAAACCGAGTTATTATATCAAAATTCGTCTAAAGATCAAAATTGGCTACTGTCAGAGGAACGACAGTATCGTTTTTTAGTAGCCAGCGCTCTTCAGCATGGCTTTGGCCACGCTTTCGGGCACAGGCAAATATCGGTCGAATTCCATGGTAAAGGTGCCGCGGCCCTGGGTCAGGGAGCGCAAGCGGGTGGCATAGCCAAACATCTCAGACAGCGGCACCGAGGCTACGATTGCCTGCATGCCTTTGGAGTGGCTCTCCAGGCCGTCTATCTGGCCCCGGCGACCGTTCAAATCGCCGATGACGTCGCCCAAAAACTCTTCGGGCAGGACGACCTCGACCTTCATGACCGGTTCCAGCAGGATGGGCTTGGCCTTGGGCATGCCGTTGCGTACAGCCAGCGAACCAGCGATGCGAAACGCCATTTCGGAGGAATCGACTTCGTGATAGGAGCCATCGTACACAGTGGCTTTTACATCCACGATCGGATAGCCGCTGATCACGCCGCCTTCGAGAGCTTCTTTGATGCCACGCTCGACAGCCGATATGTATTCGCGAGGCACCCTGCCGCCCACGACTGCGTTTTCAAACTGGAAGCCAGTCCCGGCATCGAGAGGCTCGAAGCGGACCTTCACGTGGCCATACTGTCCCCGGCCACCCGACTGACGCACAAAGCGCCCTTCGGTATCCACGGCCCGGGTAATGGTCTCGCGGTAAGCAACCTGCGGTTTGCCCACTTGGGCGCCCACGTTAAACTCGCGCACCATGCGATCGACGAGCACTTCGAGGTGCAATTCACCCATGCCCGATATCAGGGTCTGGCCGGTGTTTTCATCGGTGCGCACGCGGAAGGTGGGGTCCTCATCCGCCAATGCTTTCAGGGCGGTCGCCAGTTTATCCTGGTCGGCCTTGCTGCGGGGCTCGATGGCCACGCTGATCACGGGTTCGGGGAAGGTGATCGATTCTAAGACAATGGGTTCTTTGGGATCCGAGAGTGTTTCACCGGTAAACGAGTTGCGCAAACCGATAATGGCGGCAATGTCACCGGCGCCGATCTCTTTGATCTCTTCGCGTTTTTCGGCGTAGATGCGCAATAGGCGTCCGACGCGTTCTTTACGATTGTGGGTGACATTGAGCACGGGCTTTCCGCTGCGCAGAATGCCGGAATAAACCCGCACATAAGCCAGCCGGCCCACATACGGATCGGTGATGATCTTGAAGACAATGGCGGTGACCGGTTCATCGAAATCGGTTTGGCGCACAACGACCGTGTCGGTGCCGGGCACGACGCCGGAAATCGGGGGGCGGTCGATCGGAGAAGGCAGGTAGCGCACGACCGCGTTCAACAGGGGTTGTACCCCCTTGTTTTTCAGCGATGATCCGCAAAAGACGGGAACAAGATCACTGCGGAGGGTGGCTTTGCGCAGAGCGACAATCAGTGCTTCTTCGGCAATCGTTTCGCCTTCGAGATATTGAATAGTCAGGTCTTCATCGGTTTCGGCAATCGCCTCCACCATTTTCTCGCGCTCGGCTTCAACCGTTTCCAGGTAGTCGCCCGGGATTTCGATTTCTTCGGGGTTGGCACCTAACTCGTCGGTGTAAACGAAGGCACGCATGGTCAGGAGATCGATCTCCCCCTGAAAATTACCTTCGCTACCGATGGGCACTTGCATAGCCACGGGGTTGGCGCCCAGGCGCTCGCGAATCATGCGAATCGTGCGCTGGAAGTCGGCGCCCTTGCGATCCATCTTGTTCACGAAGCAAATGCGGGGTACGCTGTACCGATCAGCTTGCCGCCACACCGTCTCAGATTGGGGCTCGACGCCGGCGACAGCATCAAAGACAACTACACCACCATCCAGCACGCGCAAACTGCGCTGCACTTCGGCCGTAAAATCGATGTGGCCAGGGGTGTCGATGAGATTGATCTGATAGCCCTGCCATTCACAAGTGATGGCAGCCGACTGAATGGTGATGCCGCGTTCGCGTTCCTGCACCATGAAATCGGTGACAGTGGTGCCCTCGTCCACATTACCGATGCGGTAGGTACGACCACTGTAATAGAGGACGCGCTCAGTCGTGGTCGTTTTGCCCGCATCAATGTGAGCAATGATACCAATGTTACGAATTCTGGTGAGGTCTTTGTTAACAGTCATCTTTCAACGAAGAGAAGGCGTAAAGGTGCCCGAGGCAGATACTGAGCCTTCTCGATCCTACCAGCGGTAATGGGCAAAGGCACGGTTGGCCTCAGCCATCTTGTGGGTTTCATCGCGTTTGCGGATGGTGGCACCTTGATTGCTGGCGGCGTCCATGAGTTCGCCGGCCAGCTTGATGGCCATCGATTTTCCGCTGCGTTTACGGGAATAGGTGATCAACCAACGCTGCGCCAGGGCTATGGCCCGGCTAGGCCGTACCTCGACAGGCACCTGATAGGTGGCACCGCCCACGCGTCGCGGTTTCACTTCGATTTGGGGGGTGGCATTCTTCAGGGCTTCTTCGAACACCTCCAGACCATCACGCTTGCTACGGGCGCTGATGATGTCCAGGGCGTCATAGAAGACGCGTTGTGCTGTGCTTTTCTTGCCGCCTTTCATCAGGCGATTGACAAAGCGCGTAACTACTTGACTGTTGTATCGAGGATCAGGAGTCACGCTCCGACGAGCAGGTCGAAAACGACGAGGCATGTTTCGCTCCTTGCGAATGAGTTGGGAGGAGGAAGGAGAGCTTCCCCCCTAGACACACTGCAAGATGCGGGTTAAGGGGTACATTCGGCGACACAGTGTCTTCACCCAGAGGTACCGCTCAACCTGCATCTCGCAGGAAAGAATACGTTGTTCGGCGTGCGTCTCGGCGAAGCCAGAGAACGCACAAGGTTAAAAACGTTAACTACAAATCAATTACTTGGGACGCTTGGCGCCATATTTACTGCGGCTGCGCTTGCGATCCTGCACGCCGGTGCTATCGAGAGCACCGCGCACAATATGGTAGCGCACACCAGGCAAGTCTTTCACACGGCCGCCGCGCACCAACACTACCGAGTGCTCCTGCAAACTATGGCCAATGCCAGGAATGTAAGCAGTCACTTCAATACCGTTCGTCAGACGTACACGAGCGATCTTACGTAAAGCCGAATTGGGCTTCTTGGGTGTAGTGGTACGCACCACTGTGCACACGCCGCGGCGGAAGGGGTTGCCCCTACGTGCACGGGTGGTTTTTCCCGTTTGCGCGTTATAAACATAACGGAGGGCAGGTGCTTTCTCTTTCTTGGCAACGGGCTTGCGGCCTTTACGCACAAGCTGATTAATGGTAGGCAATGTCCGTATCTCCTAAGTCACTAAACTATCTGGGATGCGTGATAAAAATCATGGTCAAAAAAAATCATCTGCAAGTCAGGCCTACAAGCCCGACTTGCGACTTTTTATCCTAGCACAGCTACCTTCAGAGGTCAAATTCCGATCACAATGATCAGTCGTCCAGGTCTCCATCCAGGCCAATACCATCGCCGATCAGAGCGTCGAGATCATCCTCGGCAAAATCCATGCCCAACGGCATGCCTAATTCGGCCACAGTGTCACTGTCGAACGATTCGTCCAGCACGCTATCCAGGGTCTCCAGGACTTCGGCAGCTTCTTTCTCGGCCTGGGCCTCGGCGGCAGCCCGCTGTTGCGCTGCTGCCAGCCGCGAGCGGAAACCAGTACCCACCGGGATCAGTTTGCCGATGATGACGTTTTCTTTCAGTCCGCGCAGGGAGTCGCTGGCGCCGCGCACGGCGGCGTCGGTGAGCACCCGCGTCGTCTCCTGGAACGATGCCGCGGCCAGAAAACTGTCGGTGTTCAGTGAGGCCTTGGTGATACCCATGAGGGTGAGTTCGTACGAAGCAGGCTGGCCACCTTCTGCCACCGCCCGCTCATTATCGTCGTGCAGGTCAAAGACATCCACCAGTTCACCGGGGAGTAACTCCGTGTCGCCGGATTCGGTAATCAGGACCCGGCGCAGCATCTGGCGCAGGACGATTTCGATGTGCTTGTCGTGGATGCCCACACCCTGGCTGCGGTACACCTTCTGCACTTCGTCGAGCAGATAAATCTGGCAGGCTTCGCGGCCCTGAATACGTAGCACCTCTTTGGAATTTTTGGCGCCTTCGGTCAACTGTTGTCCCGCCGAGACGCGGTCGCCCTTGGAAACACGTACCCGCGCCGAAGGTGAAATACGCTCTTCCCATTTGGTGGATTCTTCGCGGCGGATGTATAAGACGCCCTCTTCAGAGTAAGCTTCACCGTCCATGCCGGCCAGGATCTCATCCCCTTCGGCATGGCGTGCAACGACGCTATCGGCCTGCACGCGATCACCATCAGCGACGATCAACTCGTAGCCAGCCGGGACTTCCACTTCGCGGCGCACCAGATGGGTATCGATTACCGAAATTCGGCGTTCCTCTCCCTCCCAGTACACATCGAAGACGCCATCAATCTCGCTGATGACCGCTTCGCCCTTGGGGTTACGGGCTTCGAACAACTCTTCCACACGGGGCAAACCCTGGGTAATATCGCCGCCAGCCGCTACACCGCCGGTATGGAAGGTGCGCAAAGTCAACTGCGTGCCGGGCTCGCCGATGGATTGGGCAGCAATAATGCCCACCGCCTCTCCGAGCTCGACCAGACCCCCACGGCCCAAATCGCGACCATAGCACTTACGGCAAATCCCGAAGCGGGTCTCACAGGTGAGGGGAGAACGCATGAAAATACGATCAATAGACGAAGCCATGATCTCGTTGACATCATCATCGCTGAGCATGGTGTCTGTTGGCGTCAGTAGTGCCCCGGTATCCGGGTCAATCACATCTTGCAGCGTCACGCGGCCCAGGATACGTTCGTCAAACGAAACTCCCACCCGCTCGACATCATCGCGTTCCAGCCAGATGCCGGTGGCTGTACCACAGTCCTCTTCGGTAATGATGACATCCTGCGCCACATCCACCAGACGGCGCGTGAGATATCCGGCATCTGCAGTACGCAGGGCAGTGTCGGCCAGGCCCTTGCGGGCACCGTGCGTGCTGAGGAAATATTCGAGGGCAGTGAGGCCTTCACGGAAGTTGGAGCGAATGGGGAGGGCGATGATCCGGCCTGAGGGATCAGCCATGAGGCCGCGCATCCCGGCCAATTGCCGGATGGGCTGCACCCCACCTTTGGTTGCCCCCGAACGCGACATAGCGCCCAGGCCTTCGCGCGGATCCAGCAATTTCTGCACATCGGTGGTCAGGGTGTCTGTTGCGTGCGTCCACAAAGCCACCACTTTGTTGTATTTTTCATCTTCGGTGATCAACCCCCGGCGATACTGGCGTTCGGCCTTTTCTACCTCGGCCGTGGCATGGGCAATGATGCCCTCCTTCGATTCGGGCACCTGAATATCGCTGATAGCGATGGTGGTGCCGGAAATCGTGGCGAAGCGGAAGCCTATATCTTTGATGGTGTCGACCACGTCCGGGGTGCGTTCGGGGCCCAGACGCTTGTACGTCAAAGCAACCACATCGTTCAGTGTGCCTTTGTCGAGCACAGTGTTGATGAAACGCATTTCTTTGGGCATGTAATCGTTAAAAATCACCCGGCCCACGGTCGTATCGATCAAACCGCTGGGGGTTTCCTGATCCGGCACAATGCCGTGCAGCTTGAGGGCTGAGGTGACATCGCGATAAGCAGCCGGGCCAATGCCGGGCAATTCAGTCAAAGCCCGACGTCCGCCCGCTTGCAGGATAGCAACAATGCCGCCGGCCGATTCGACCCCGGCAGCCTGCAGCGCCTCGCGCACGCGATCTGACAGATCGAGCTCAGCCAGAGAAACATCATTGAGCCAGCTCTGATAATTAAATTTGATGGGCGCACGTAGATTGATATGGCCTGTTTCGTAAGCCATCACGACTTCGTCGTAATCACCAAATACTTTGCCGGCGCCATCCGCGTCAGGATCCTCGACCGTGAGATAATAACAGCCCAGCACCATGTCTTTGGAAGGCCCCACGATGGGCTCGCCCGAAGCCGGCTTGAGCAGGTTATGGGTAGAGAGCATGTACTGCCGGGCTTCAGCCATCGCTTCGTTCGAAAGCGGCACATGCACGGCCATCTGATCGCCGTCGAAGTCAGCGTTGAAAGCAGCACACACCAGTGGGTGGAGTTGAATAGCGCTGCCCTCGACCAGGATCACCTCGAAGGCCTGGATGCCCAGGCGATGCAGGGTAGGGGCGCGGTTGAGCATGACCAGCCGGTTCTTGGTGATCTCTTCCAGCACATCCCACACGGCCGGATCCATACGATCGACCAAACGCTTGGCGCTTTTGATATTGTGCGCGTAATGGTTATCGACCAGCTTGCGCATGACAAAGGGCTTGAACAGCTCCAATGCCATCTTCTTGGGCAGACCGCACTGATGCAGTCTCAGACGCGGGCCCACCACAATCACCGAACGCCCGGAATAATCGACGCGCTTGCCCAAAAGATTGCGGCGAAAACGGCCTTGTTTGCCTTTCAGTAGATCACTCAATGATTTGAGCTTGCGTTTGCCGCTGCGGCTCACAGCTCGGCCGCGGCGTCCGTTGTCCACCAGGCTGTCTACGGCCTCTTGCAACATCCGTTTCTCGTTGCGCACAATCACATCCGGCGCCCCCAATTCCAGCAGGCGCTTCAGGCGATTGTTGCGATTAATCACACGGCGGTAGAGATCGTTCAGATCGCTGGTGGCAAAACGCCCCCCATCCAACTGCACCATGGGCCGCAGGTCGGGCGGAATCACGGGCAGCACTGTAAGAATCATCCATTCCGGACGACCGCCGCTCTTGCGGAAGGCTTCCACCACCCGCAGCCGTTTGGCATCTTTGCGGCGGCGCTGCTTGGAGCGCGTGGTTTGCATGCTGTTGCGGAGTTCGACCGCCATCTTATCCAGGTCGACCTTCTTGACCAGCTCATACACGGCCTCGGCGCCCATGCCGGCACGAAAGACATTCCCCCAGTGATCCTGTAAGTTATGATAATCGCTTTCCAGCAGTAACTCGCCTTCACGCAAGGCTTTCAACTCGTGTATTTGTGATTCGATTTCCTGCTTGGCCACTTCTTTTTTGGCATCGATGGCCTCATTGATGCGGCCCAACAACTCATCGGCCTCATGGCGGTGGTTATCGCGCTTGGCGGCGGCCAATACCTGTGCGTCTTCGATCTGCTGTGTGCGCTCTCGATCCAGATCGTTCAAGCGATCTTTCAGCGCCTCGTTCAGCAAATCCTGATGACTGCGCTCAAGCACGTCACCGGCAGCAATCAAGGGCTCGTCACTCCAGGGCAGCATCACCGGCTCGCCCAGCTTCTTGTTCAGATTTTGCTGAATAAAGTCCTGCAACTGACTGCCGACCTGGGTCGTCACTTCGGCAGCTCTTTCTTCCAGCTCTTTTTCGGCGGCTGCGATAGCTTCTTCTTCTTCTTCTTCGACCGCCACAATGGCTGCATCGCGCGCCATTTCGATAGCGTTCACCTGTCCGCTGCTTTCCGATTCGATGCGGGCATAACGCGATTGCATCTCGCGTTCCAGGCGCTGTAAGGCCCGCGATCGCTGATCCTCATCGACCTTGGTGATGATATACTGGGCGAAATAGAGAACACGTTCCAGGTTGCGGGGGGAAATGTTGAGCAGCAGCCCCAAACGGCTGGGCACCCCTTTGACATACCAGATGTGGCTGACGGGGGTCGCCAGTTGGATATGCCCCATGCGCTCGCGGCGCACGCGGGCAGGCGCCACCTCGACGCCGCACTTGTCGCAAATGATACCCTTATGGCGGACTCGTTTGTATTTGCCGCAGTAGCATTCCCAGTCTTTGGTAGGACCAAAAATGCGCTCACAGAAGAGTCCGTCCCGCTCCGGCCGCAGGGTGCGATAATTAATTGTTTCCGGTTTTAACACCTCGCCATAAGACCACTCCAGAATCTGTTCTGGCGAGGCAAGGCTGATGCGAATGGTATCAAAATTATTAACTTCCAAGATTGGACCTCCATCGAGTCGATCTCAAGACGGGAATAGGTCGATTATTCACGACCGGCCATGTGGCCTGGGGTAGTCAGACTGAATCCCAAACGCGGGAGTTGGTCACTACTATCGTCTTTTGCGAATTGAATGCTTTCATCATTCTCGTTGTAGACTTCAACTGCCAGCCCTAAGGACTGCAATTCCTTGACCAGAACCCGGAAGGATTCGGGGACGCCCGGCGGCTGAATGCGCTCGCCTTTGACAATGGCCTCGTAGGTCTTGACGCGTCCCGACACATCATCCGACTTCACGGTCAGCATTTCCTGCAGCACATGGGCTACGCCATAGGCCTCCAACGCCCATACCTCCATCTCGCCGAATCGCTGACCCCCAAATTGCGCCTTACCGCCCAGAGGTTGCTGGGTGACCAGGCTGTAGGGGCCAGTAGAGCGGGCGTGTACTTTGTCTTCGACAAGGTGGTGGAGTTTGAGCATATAAATGACGCCGACAGTCACAGGTTGCTCGAAAGGATCCCCCGTTATGCCATCATACAATTTCATTTTGCCGGTAATGGGCACGGGCCAGCCGACTTTTTTAGATGTCGCAAAGGCTGCCTCTAACAGTTCCGCACCCTGCCTGTCGGCCGCATCCTCGCCGCGGCTGCGCATCCATTCGCGCAGACAAACGTCGATCACAGCATCATTGGCTGCGGCCAGCTCGTCTTTGCGGCGGGGATCGTCCTCGTAAGCGAGGAGGAAGTCTGGGTCGTAGTGGTGCTGGCGTAGCCACTGGTTCAGAACCTGGCGGCGGGCATACGTGGGATCTGTGTAGAGACGTTCCACGTCCAGGTCATCAGCCACCAACCAATCGCTCAGGTAGATCAGGCGAGCTTCGTTATCGTCTTCGAGGTCGGGGAACGCCTCTTCGCCGCCATTTTCGTCCATCCATTGCCAGGTGGCGACGCTGACATCCTGCCAGGCCTTGTCAATCAACCAGGCTCGGGCCAATTCGGCTTCGATTTCGTGTTCTGTAGCGCCATCAAAGACCGGGGTCATGACCCGGAAGCCCAGGCGTCTGGCCGCCCAACCCAGATGTGTTTCCAGTATCTGGCCAATGTTCATACGCGCAGGCACACCCAGGGGATTCAAAATGATGTCGACGGGGGTACCGTCGGCCAGGAACGGCATATCTGCTTCGGCGACAATGCGAGAGACGACGCCCTTATTGCCGTGACGGCCGGCCATTTTGTCACCAGCGGTCAATTTACGGCGTTGGGCGATGCTCACGCGCACCATCGATTCTACGCCGGCGGAAAGCTCACTGTTGTTATCGCGTGTGTATTCACGAATGGCCACCACCTTACCCCGTTCACCATGGGGCAGGCGCAACGATGAATCTTTGACCTCACGGGCTTTTTCGCCAAAAATGGCCCGCAGCAGTTTTTCTTCGGGGGTGAGTTCGGTTTCGCCCTTGGGGGTGATTTTACCTACGAGGATGTCGCCGGGTTTGACTTCGGCGCCAATGCGAATGATGCCGTGTTCGTCCAGATTTTTCAGGGCCTCTTCACCGACATTGGGGATGTCACGCGTAATTTCTTCGGGCCCCAGTTTGGTGTCGCGGGCATCCACCTCGTATTTTTCCACATGAATCGAGCTGAATACATCCTCCCGCACCAGGCGCTCGGAGATAAGAATGGCATCTTCGTAGTTACCACCTTGCCAGGAGAGAAAGGCCACGAGCACGTTGCGCCCCAGGGCCAGTTCTCCGCCCTGGGTAGAGCTGGAGTCGGCCAGGGGTTGGTTTTCTGCCACGGCATCGCCTTTATGCACAATGGGGCGATGGTTGATGGAGGTGGATTGGTTGGAGCGGTTGTATTTGCGCAGCGCATACGCCCGCTGGAAACCATCTTCCTCCTCAATGATGATGGAAGAAGAGCTGGCGCTTACCACGCGGCCAGGCTTGCTGGCCACCAGCACATGGCCCGAGTCGACAGCAGCCGGGTATTCCATACCGGTGCCCACCACGGGGGCTTGGGGCTTCACCAGCGGGACTCCCTGGCGCTGCATATTGGAGCCCATCAAGGCGCGGTTGGCATCGTCGTGCTCGAGGAAGGGGATGAGCGCAGCCGAAACAGATACGATCTGCTGCGGAGATATGTCCATGTAATGGACGCGGCTGGGGTCTTCCAGTTCGAAGGTCTGGTGGCGACGTACCGAAACACGGCTGCGCAAAAAGCGCCCTTTTTTGTCAATAGGGGTCGATGCCTGGGCAATGGCGAAGTTTTCCTCTTCGTCTGCGGTCAGAAATACGACTTCATCCGTCACCGTAGGCACGATCTTCAGGGCGGAGATGCTGTCGGCAAAAGCAGCCAATCGGGCGGCCAGCGCCTCGTCAATCTCATCCCCGGCTTTAGCCAGGACTTCTTCGGTCTGCGGATGCACGACGTCACTCAGCAATAGATGGCCGAGGCTTTGCTCAGCCGTGTTGCCGATGCTATGCAGCACCCGGCGATAGGGGGTAGCGATAAAACCGAAATCGTTCACACGGGCATAGGTCGCCAACGAGCCGATCAAGCCGATGTTCGGGCCTTCGGGGGTTTCGATGGGGCAAATACGCCCATAATGGGAATGGTGCACATCGCGGACTTCGAAGCCGGCGCGCTCGCGGCGCAGACCGCCCGGGCCCAGTGATGACAGTCGGCGTTTGTTGGTCAATTCGGCCAGAGGATTGGTCTGGTCCATAAATTGACTGAGCTGCGAACCACCAAAGAACTCGCGTACAGCCGCTACGACCGGGCGGATGTTGATCAACGATAGCGGGCTCACTTGCTCGGGATCGCGAATGCTCATGCGTTCACGCACCACGCGTTCCATGCGCAACAACCCCACACGCACCTGATTCTGGATCAATTCGCCTACGGTTTTGACGCGGCGATTACCCAAGTGATCGATGTCATCGTCGTGTTCGACGCCATTGTTGATGCGGAGGACATGGCGCACGACCTCGATGATATCTTCTTTGGTCAGCGTGCGATGCGTCAGGGGGACATCCAGTTGCAGACGCCGGTCGAGCTTATAGCGCCCTACTTTACCCAGATCATAGCGGCGAGGATTGAAGAGCAGGCCATCGAGATGGGAGCGGGCGTTGTCGAGGGTGGGGGGATCGACCGGGCGCAGACGACGATAGAAGTCGAGCAAGGCCTCGTCAGGCGTATGCTTGTCCGGGTCTTCCTTTCCCATCGAAGTCGCGATGTAGGGATGGTCGGGATTGTTGTCATCATCGGCGAAGAGAGCCAGTATCTCTTCGTCGGTGGCAAAACCCAGCGCCCGCAACAACAGGGTGATGGGCAGCTTCCGCTTGCGATCCACTTTCACCGTCAGCACGTCGCGCTTGCTGGTTTCTAGCTCCAGCCAGGCGCCACGATTGGGGATCAATTTGGCCGAGCACAGGATGCGACCGGTTTGCCGGTCCTCCTGCGCCGAGAAATAGACGCCGGGCGAACGAATTAACTGGCTGACAACAACGCGTTCGGCGCCATTATAAATAAAGGTGCCGTTATCGGTCATCTGCGGAAAATCACCCATGAACACTTCCTGTTCCTGGATCTCCCCGGTCTCGACATTGACGAGCTTAACTTGCACATACAGAGGAACGAAATAAGTGGTATCCCGTTCGCGGCATTCAAGTTCAGGATATTTCGGTTCGCCAAAGCGATAGTCGCCAAAATGCAATTCCAAATTCTTGTTATACGAGACAATCGGAGTTATCTCGTCTAATAGCTCCTTGAGACCCTTTTCCCGAAACCAGCGAAAAGAATCGAGCTGAACTTGGATAAGTTGCGGCAAAGGCATCACTGGCGTCAACCGCGCATAATTTTTGCGATACCTATTACCAAATGCTTTTGTAGAACTCATGAACAGCAAAACTCCTCGCGTAACGTGAGCGAAATGAAATAGAGCCGACAGCGAAAATACTCATGACTTTGGTCAATCATGTTATAATCGAAAACGCGTGCTGAAGATTGGCACGCGCAATTAGCCCACCGAGAACCTTCGGCGGGCAACAATCATGCCCCGCTCCAACCATGGGAGGGCTATAAACGGCAAAAGCGAGGTGCGGCAGGCCCTGATAATGGTGTAAATATGCGGAAGAAGTGGGGTGATTTGTAAAAAGTTGGGATAGAAGGCGCAAATATGCATTTTACCACATTGCTACACCACTGTCAAGCATTTTTTGAACCAAGATCAGAAACTTTAATCTCGGAGTTGTGCCGACAACGTTTCGGCCAAGCGAAAACCGCTGGCAATGCGGCGGTGCGAACCATCTCCCGAGACCATTCAGCGCTGTGCCTATCCTGCGACAACACCAACAATCCCTCCGCGTCTGGCCGCCCGCACCCGCGCCTGAGTTTGCTTCAAAACAAAGGTGCTGCTATGCTGAAAGTATCGGTCGAATCACGGCCATACCCAAGCGCATCTCCAGGTCTTTCTAAAAAGGGATTTTTATGCACGTTCTCATCACCGGGGGCGCCGGCTTTCTGGGCTCCCACCTTAGCGATCGTTTCTTGTCCGAGGGACACGAAGTCACCGTGCTCGATAACCTGATCACAGGCAATTACCAGAACATCGCCCATCATGTCGGCAACCCGCGTTTCCAGTTCGTCAAACACGATGTCACCCTGCACATCCATGTACCCTTCAAAGTGGATGCTGTACTGCATTTCGCCTCGCCTGCCAGCCCCAAAGATTTTCCGGCCATCCCTATTCCCATCCTCAAGGTCAACTCCCTCGGCACCCACAATGCCCTGGGCCTGGCGCTGGCGCACGGCGCCCGCTTCCTGCTGGCCTCCACCTCCGAGGTCTATGGGGATCCGCTGGTGCATCCCCAACCCGAAAGCTATTGGGGGAATGTCAATCCGATTGGCGTGCGGGGCGTGTATGACGAATCCAAACGCTTTGCAGAGGCCATCACCATGGCGTATCGCCGCTCCCACGGCCTTGATACGCGCATTGTGCGCATTTTCAATACCTACGGCCCCCGCATGCGCATCGACGATGGCCGCGTAATCCCCAATTTTGTCAGTCAAGCCCTGCGGGGCGAAGCCCTGACCATCTACGGCGACGGTTCGCAGACGCGCTCATTCTGCTTTGTCAGCAACGAGGTCGATGGCTTTTACCGGCTGCTGATGTCGGACGAGCCCGGTCCGGTCAATATCGGCAATACCCGCGAAACCTCTATGCTGGAGTTGGCGACGCTGGTGAATGAGATCATAGGCAATCAGGCCGGCATTGTGTACCGGCCTCTGCCCAAGGATGATCCCAAAGTGCGCCGGCCCGATATCAGCAAAGCCCGGGCCGCGCTGGGATGGGAACCCACGATCGACCTGGAACAGGGGCTGGAACGCACCATCGCCTGGTTCCGCACGCAAATGAATCTGGAATGATAGCTGATGCGCACGCAACTGCCTGCCAGTTCGCAGCCCCCACCCCAGCGCCTGTTGCGCCGTGGTTATCAGCGCCTGCTGGCAGGCTGGTTCGGCGGCGGCAAAGTGGGTCTTTCGCACCTGCTGAATCTCTTCCGCCGCAAAGCCCCCTGGCCCAGCTATACCATCTCGTGGCGCAGCCTGGATGAATATGCCCGTCTGCTGCCCAAACTGGTGATCTGGCAGCCCGATCCGCTGGGAGGAGCCATCGACACTTTCTACAACCGCGAGATTATCGCCGCCAAGTATCGACAAAAAGGGGTGTTTGCCAAAGACTGCGATGGGCTGGCCTTGTTTTCGGCCTATAATCTCGAACTGCTGCTGCGCCAGCCCGCCGTCATTTATGTGGTCACCGTGATCCTGGATCCGTTTTCTTTTGCCAAATCACCCCTGCTGTACGCCGCGCATGTCATCTGCGTATTCCGCCACGAAGGCGCCTGGCGGGTGATCTCCAACGACACGCTTTATGCCGAGCCGTTCGAAAGCTTGGCGGCGGCGGTGCAGCACAATCCGTATTGCGCTCAACATCCGGTATTGTGGTTCGAGGTGCGCAATACGAGCCTGAAACGCCTTCATGCCGGCCGGCAGTTACAGGATTTTCGCCCGGACGCCTGAGTTCATCCGCCTGTCAGCTCTTCGCCAAAGACATTCATGGCCCATTGCCGGGGTGAAGCCGCCTCTGGCCGCAGTTGCATGGGCGCAGAAACCGGGCGGAGATACCCTGGCGCCGGGGGGCCGGGCAGGGCAGCGGGCTGGATGATGGTGATGGGAGGCAGGGCAGAAGCGCTCGAGGGCGATAACGCTTTACGCGCAAAAGCCGGGGGTGAGCCCCGGCTTCAAAACGCTGACGTCAAGTCAAGCCATTATTCGCTGGTGGCAGTTTTGTTCACCAGGCGCACAAGACGTGATTTTCTGCGGGCGGCCGTATTCTTATGAATCATGCCTTTAGCAGCGGCGCTATCGAGGCGGCTGATGACAACAACCAGAGATTCGCGGGCATTTTCGATGTCACCATCTTCCACGAAGCCACGGGTGCGTTTCACGGCGTTTCGGACACCACCGGCGACCATGCGGTTGCGCGTACGGCGTTTCAAACTCTGGCGATGTCGTTTTAGTGCTGATTTATGGGTAGCCAAGACCTAATCCTCCAACAACTGATATGCAAACAAATACCCGACAAGGAGAACACCCGGTCGGGCGGGGTGATATACTGGGAATAACGGCTTATTATAACCAGGAAGTTGCTTTTTAGGCAAATCCCGCAAAGCACGGACCCCGCCGATTGAAATCAGGGGGACGGCTGGATATTGTGTCACCCTGAACGGGTCCAGCATGCAACGCACATGAACACGAAAGGCCAGTGAAGGGTCTCGCTGCCCATGAAAGGCGAGATTCTTCACTGGAATCGGCTTGGCGATGCCCGTTTCGGCGTCAAGGCCCGAGCCTCTTTGATGTGTGTTGGCTTCTGGAACCCGTTCAGAATGACAGGCAGCGGCGGAACGCCCGTTAGCCCCGAATTCTATGCGGTGCAGCCAAAACAAAAACCTGACGCCCGCCCGCTAGGCGGAGCGGTGGTTGCCGGGGGGGGCATTGCGCAGGGTTTGGGCCAGATAAGGATAAACAAACCACACGGTTCCTATCCCGAAAAGTGCTCCGGTGATCGTGCGTAGCAACCAGTCGCTGCTGCGCAGGCCCACAAGTTGGGTGAGCCCGTCCACGGCCATGGGCAGGACGAAGAAGAGAAGATACAGACGCCAGTTCAGCGCCTTCATCCGTTGTCGCCGCAGCGCAAACAGCAGGCCCATCAAAAACATAGCGCCGTAGATGGCCACATCGCGCTCGCAAATGGCGACTTTGTAACCATGCTCGGCATCGCCGATATAGGTGCGCCGCACAAAAAGTCCGGCATTGGCCACGCCATCTTGCGGCAACGTATCGAGTGAGTAGATGGGGGAATCGCCAAACAGAAAATAGGAGCGCTCCGGCAACTGGTGGCAGGCCTGACGATAGACCAGATAAATGATGCGGGCGGGTGTTTCGGCCCCCACGTGCATCAAGACTGGCGCCAAGAACGGCAGGCCCACATACAGCAAGAACAGGAGGTTGGCTACGCCCAACCAATGTCTGCTCACCCCATTGACACTGCGCTCGACCACGTTCACAAACGCGGCCAGCAGCGGCGGCATGTCGGGAGGAGAGCTGTGGTCGGGCAGAGTCATTGCCGGGTTTCGACCAAGGCCGTGAGGATAGATTCCGTGGTCAGGGGAGGAGTGAGCAGGGGGCCGTTATCGATATCGATGACCGGGATCAGATGACGAAAGCGCTGCAATAATTCAGGGTCGCGGGTAATATCGACCTTGCTCACTTGCAAGTCATGGTCTGGTGCGAGCGCCAACAGGGTGCTGTAAGCGTCATCACACAGATGGCAGCCGGGCCGGCTATAAAGCGTGAGGCGTATGCTCATAAAATTTTACGCACGTGCGCTTCCATCAGGTCGGGGGTGAGGAAACCAAGCCAGCGTACCTGAATCATACCCTGGCGATCGATAAAAATGGACGTGGGCAATGACTGTGATTTGTACGCATCCAACACTTCGCTGCGGGCGTCCATGATCACGGGCATGGTCATGCCAAATTCCTGCACAAACGCGGCCACAGCCTCTTCCGACTCCGAGACATTGACCTCCAGCACCACCAGGCCTTCGTCTTTATGGACTTCATACAGCCGCACCAGATCCGGCATCTCCCGACGGCAGGGATCACACCACGAAGCCCAGAAATTCACCACTACGGGCCGACCGCGGTAATCGGCCAGGGTTGCGGTGCTGCCGTCGGCCAGATAAAAGGCAAAATTGGGGGCCACATGCCCGGCATCGGGCCGGGTGTCGCTGTTATCGATGCCCAGCATACTGGTGACCGGGAAACCACCGGCGCCGGAGATCAAGGCCGTGGGAGGGGTGGCCGCAGCAGATGATGAATCCTGGACGGCAACATAGATGGCGGCGGCAGCCACCAGTAAGCCCAGCATCAGCACCAGCAGGGCCTGGCGGCGCTGACGATTGGGCGCAGCAGCAGGAGATATATCAAAAGTGTTCATGAGGTGTGTGGAATCAGGCGGGGGTTTGAGTAGCAACGGCTTCGGCGTTCGTGGTATTCAGGGCGGCGCCACTGAGATAGCCCAGATAAGCGGGCACCAGGGGCAAAACACAGGGGGAAAGGAAGGAGATGATACCGGCCACAAAAGCGATGAAGAAAGATATCTGCGAACTGGATCCCTGGACCAGGCCCTGGTCGACATTGATAAAGGTGCCGAATTGCGCCAATTGGGCCAGGCTATCGGTAAAGATGAGCAGGGCGATGAGGATGAGCAGGCCACCACTGATGATGCTGATGGCGGGCATCCAGCGATAAAAACGCGGGAGCATGGCCGTGAGTTTCGAGAACAAGGCGCCGGCCAGCAAGAAGGGAATCCCCAGGCCGATGGAATAAACCAGGAGCAACAGGGCGCCCTGGGCTACGGTCTCGGTGCCGGCCGCCAGCAGCAATATGCCCGATAGGATCGGTCCTACGCAGGGCGTCCAACCGGCAGCGAAGATAACGCCCACCAGGCCACTGCGCAGATACGAGGTTTTGCCACCAAAACCCGACCCCATATCCAGGCGCATTTCGCGATCAAAAACATTGGTGATATTCCCACCATAGACAATGGCGATCACCAACAGTGTTTCGATCACGCGACCGATGACACCCAAAGTACCGCTACTCAACCAGCTCAGCGCCCCGACGATCACGGCCAGGCCCAAAAGCACGACCCGCTCCCATTTGGCGCCAGACAGCACTGTCAGACCAATGATAACGGCATGAAGTAAGCGGACGTTGCTATCGAACTGGAAGTGATCCAGCCAGTAGGTGATGGCGGCGAGGCCCAGAGCGATCAGCCCCCAGCCTACATAATCAAGTTGCAGATGCGCAACCTTGAGTGAAAAAACAACCAAAAGGAGGGCCCCCACGCGCACGACAATGGGCAAAATATCATAAAGGGCGTAGCCACCTAACAGACCCACCGATGCGCCCAAGAGCGTAAAAACCAGGGTGAAACCCAGCACCAGGGCCAGTGCATGCAGAAATGTAGTTCGCGATGAAGTCGATTGCACGAAGGTTGCCTCGTTTGCAAAAGGAATGATGGGTGTCGAATGACCGCGGACGATAGGGAACGGCCTGGTGTTTAGATGCAAAAAAGGGAGCATCCATTACATCGCCAAGATGAGTGTTTTGTTAAAAGCCAGCGCCACCCAGAACGATCCCCTATCTCAGCGCCCAAAAACTTAACGCAGAGGCGCAGAAAATCAAAAACGCTTTGCGTCTTTGCTTCTCTGCGCCTTGGCGTTGAATCTCTTTGGTTCTGACTTGTCCAGGTCAGGCAAAGGCGGCAAGACGCTAATCTTGTTCGCGAATCATTTCTTCCAAAATGGAAAGCTCATCGTTCAACTGGCTTTGTTTGCGGTGCATACTGAAGACAAGCACAAAAACCGCCAGCCAGATCACACCATAAGCAGCAGCAAGATAGATCATAGCAAAAACTCCGGAAGTGAGGGAGAGATCGGATAAAGGGTGGGGTCAGCCCTGCAGGCGTTCACGCAGTGCGGCCACGCGCTCGGCGCCCCATTCAAGTTGAATACGATTGGCCAACAGGGTCACGAACAAAAGCGAAAACGCGAGGTTGGTAAAGATAAATATCTGCGTCATGCCCGCCCCCAGGCCAAAGTCGGCGCGGGGATCGAGGATCACGGGATGGATGGTGTTCCACCAGCGGATGGACATAAAGGTGAGGGGCACACTGAGAAACGCGAAAATGCCGTAGACTGAGGCGAAGCGGGCTTGCCGCGAGGGTTCGTCGATGGACCCACGCAGCATGAAATAGGCGATGTAGAGGAGCAGGACAATGGTATAGGTTGTGAGGCGAGGATCCCATGTCCACCAGGTGTTCCAGGCTGGTTTGGCCCAAATGGAACCACTAATGATGGTCGCCGCCGTAAAAGCAATGCCGATCTCAGCCGATGAGCGCGCCCAGATATCCCAGCGCAGGCTATCATAACGCAGGTACAGGATGGAGGCCACGAAGGTGACGAAAAAGGCCAGCATACTGACCCAGGCCGAAGGCACATGGAAATAAATGATACGTTGGGCGGGGCGAATTTCGGGCACGATGTTCGTGGCGTCGGGTGCCTGGATGAGGGCCAGATAGAGCGCCACCATGATGGCAATGAAGGAAAGGGTATTGAGGATAGTGAGTCCTTTGGATCGATTCATGAGTCTGATTCCTATGACGAAAGTAAGGGGCAGGACAAATGAGGAAGGGCACTCATTCCTCGACAACGTAGTCAAAGGTTAAGAATGCCACGACTAAAAAGAGGATGTCAAAGAAGATGATCAGGCGCAGCCAGTTGGCGTGATCGGCCAGGGTGTCACCCACTAAAAAGCCGCTGGTGGCGCGAATCCCGGCGATCAGCACCGGTAGCAGAACAGGGAAAAGCAGCACCGGCAGCAACACCTCGCGAGCCCGCGTATTCACAGCCAAAGCCGAGAAGACGGTGCCCACGGCCGCAAAACCCAGCGTCCCCAGAAAGAGGACCAGCAGTAGGGAGGGGATGATGACGGTGACGTTAAAAAAGATCGTCAGCAGGGGCAGAATGAAAGCCTCGACAATGAGGATAAAGAGGAAGTTCGACAGCATTTTGCCCAGGTAAATGGCGCTGCGGTCGACGGGCGCCAACAGCAGGCCCGCCAGACTGCCCTGGTCTTTTTCGGTGATAAAGGCACGCCCCAGGCCCAATACGCCGGCAAAGGCCACGGCCACCCACAGTACTCCCGGCACCACCATTCGCTTGTCGGGCACGTTCAGCTCAAAGGCAAAATTGAAAATGAGCAAGGCTAACACAGCGAACACAGCCATGCTGGTGAAACTATCTTTGGTGCGCCATTCGACGCGCATGTCTTTCCAGAGAACGGCCCAAACAACTTGCAAATAGCGCTTCATGCTTTTCTCCGTTCCTGATTGACAAAATGATCGTACAGGGGCCGCACTCCTTGCGGGTCGATTTCAGCAGCAGGCGTATCCAGCACCAGTTTGCCTCCGGCCAGGATCGCCACCCGGTCGGCCAGAGCAAGGCCGCGCTCCAGGTGATGGGTGGTCATGATAATGGTGCGTTCGCGACCGCCGATGTCGCCTAACAAACCTGTCAGCATCTCGGCCGCCTGTGGATCTAAGCCGGTGTCGGGTTCGTCGAGCAGAAGGATGGGAGGATTGTGCAACAAAGCCCGGGCGATGGCCAGACGCTGGATCATGCCGCGGGAAAAAGTTCGCACCATATCTTTACGACGATGATACAGGTCTACCTGCTGCAATAAGTGTTTTATGCGTGCTTCGGGCTGGTGCAGGCCATACAGGCGGGCATAAAATTCCAAATTTTCGGCCGCCGAGAGGTCGCCATAGAGCAGGGGGGCATGGCTCACCATGCCCAGGTATTGACGGATGCCCTCGGGATTGGCCTTGGTGCTGACACCGGCAACCTGTACCTCGCCCTGTGTCGGCCGCGATAACGTGGCCAATATCCGCAGCAGGGTGGTTTTGCCGGCCCCATTGGGCCCCAGCAGGATCAGGGTTTGTCCGGTTTCGATGCTGAGATCGATACCCCGCAGGACGCGATGACGGCCAAAGTATTTGTGCAAGCCGCGAATTTGGATCAAAGCTTCTGGCATCAGGCTTGCTCTTTGCGCATGAGGGCGGCAAGCTGTGTCTTGAGCATCTGGCGTTGGGCGTCGTAATCGCTACGGTCCAATTCGCCGGTCTCGAAAGCATCGTCCAGATCGGCAATTTGTTCAATCAGTTCTTCCTGCTGGCGCCGGCGTGTATGGGGCATGGTGGTGGCGACGGCGCGTTGGTGGCGTACCACCAACACCGTGCCTGCCGTCAGCAGGAGTACGGCGGCAATGGCGAGTACCCACGGCAGATAGGGCGATCCGGAAATGCCGGGGGTGGCATTGGCATCGATAACCTGTTGGCCTTGTTGCGTGTTCGTGGTCGTCTGCTGCACCGCCTTAGCCGAGATGTTCGTAAGCCGGGTTTGCGGGTCAAGCCCTGCCGGCTGTTTGGTCAAAACATAGTTCAGATAGCTGCCTGACTGGGTCTTCAGGAGATCGCCGGCCGTCCAATCAGGTGCTTCGACCTGAATGCCAACATCGGGCACGAGCAAATTCAGGAAATCAACTGGATACTGGATGACATGTCCCAGGGAGGCGCTGCCGTCCTTGACGGGGAGGCTGTACCGGAAAAGAATCTGGCGAGTCCCTGGCACCAAGGGCATGGTGTCTGTGGCCTGATTGCCTTCGATGATGAAGCGCTTGCCGGTGTCACCCCCTTCGACGCTGAGATTCACCGCATCTTCAGGGAAAACAAAGCTCAAGACTTTGGGCGGCATGACATCAGCCCCACCTTCGCCTACATAAACGCGATCCCCTGTGTTCGTGAACGCATACAATTCTCCGATATCGACCTGATTGGGGTTCTCGAGACTCACGACCCAATGGGCGCGGCTGATGCGCACATCGTCGAGAGTTGCACCCGTTTCGTAGACGAACATCGGCACCTCCAGGGCGGAGGTGGTGGCATCAAATTGCTGCAGCTCGCTGTCGTAGGGGACACTGTTATAAATGACTTCGACGATGTAGGCCCATGTGGTATCTGTGGGCAGATTGGCGAATACGGCCACACCGTTCTCGTCTGACATGGCATCCTGAATATCGTAAAAGCTTTCGCCCTCAAAGATGACCAGACGCACAGGCAGATCGATCATGCTCTCATTCGTGGTGCCATTGCCCACGGTGACGGTAATCACCCCATCTCCGGTCATGGCCGGGGATGTTTCGCCAATGCCCAGACTAAAGCTGCGCACCGCCACCAACGCCTGACTGAGATCGGCCAGAGCGGCGTTATCAACAGGCGGATGGGAATCGGCCAATACGGCGTTGCGCAACGTTTCATCATCCTGCGAAAGGAGTTGCGAGGTGTTGAGGGCCGGCCCGGCAGAATCGCCGCTGCCACCTTCGCCGGTGTCGCCATGACATTGGGCGCAGGCAACCTGATACACCAGGGCGGCCTGAGTAAACTCGTTGTCGGCCAGGTGCAGCGACCACACATAGGCGACTGTATCCCAAATTTCACCCTGGCTCAGGCTTTGTCCCCAGGGCGGCATCAGGCTGTCCATCTTACCGTTACTGATAAGATCAAAGAGATACTGGGGACTGCGCGTGTCGATAAACGTGGGATCGGTAAAATCGGCAATAGGCACAGGCGCCTGGCTGGCCAGGGGGCCATCCCCGCGGCCTTGCCCGCCATGACATTCGGTACACTGTTTATTGAAGACACTCTGACCGCGGTATGCGGCGCCCACCGGTCCCGATTGCGCCCATACTGTCTCCGGCTGAACCGGCGTCCCCAACAACCCCAGCACCATCATGCTGGCAACCAGTAAAAAAATCAGACTCGTTTTTGTTTTCAGGTGACTATGATTCATAACTAACCAGTTCAAGGACATGAGAATCGGTCGTCGCAGTGACGACCGATCAATGGAATGATGGATCTCTTGTGGAATACCCGTCACGGAAGGCGGCGACGATTCCTATTGCCCACCGTTGGTATCAACTGCTTCAAACTCGGTGACGTCCGGCGCTTCTTCGTAGCGAGAAGGACATTTCAGCAACAGATTGTCTGCCCGGAAGGTGCCATCAGGCAGCAATTCACCCTCGACAATGGCCTCGGTGGCGCGAGCAAAATTGCTGGGCCGGCTGCCATGGAAGCTCACCACGATCTGAGCTCCGGTCTCATCTTGCATCCTGAATTTCAGCAGCAAGTTGATCGCGTCCCAGTCTTCGCTGTCGGGCACAAGAGTCCCTTCGACACGGGCCTTTTTGCCGATGGCCGAGGCTGGCTGGTTTTGCAGATCGGAAACGGTGATGTAGTAGGCCCCGGTACTGCTGATGCTGGTGATCATCAAATAGACGATGGTAACGAGGATCACGGCACCGCCAATGATGAATTTTAGCTTCTTGTTGGGGTTTTTGGCGGCAATTTGGGGCTGAACAACGGTGCTTTCGCTGGTGCTTTCGCTCATAGAATTCCTTGTGCGGAGAGATAAGGATTATTTGTCCCTAGTATAGCATGTGCTAAGCGGCTGCATATGACAGGGATCAGTATTCAGCTTACGAATGTGTGAGTATTTGCTAAAAATTGGATGAAAAACGATCTTAATCTGTCTGGAATGAACCGCCCGGAGGCCAAAAACGGGAACTCATTTGGGGCGATTCCTGAGCCGTGGAGCCTTCGCCCGTAGTCGTCGCTGGCTTTCCCCTGTCGCAGCAGCTTGCTGTGTCTGCCAATCTACCACACTGCCGGCGCAGCAAAGCGCTCAGTCACTTGCATCTGCCTCTGTGTCTTCGCCGTCCTGGATATGATATTCTTCGATGATTTGACGGGCGCGGGGGGCGAGTTCAGCCGGAACCAGTACCCGGGCTTCGGCCAGCTTGCCGATCTGGATGCCGTAGGCCTGACCCATGGCGGTATTCGTGACGAAAGTATCGATGCCTTCACTTTCTAACAGGGCTTTCACCAGATCGGCTTCCATGATATTAGCGGCAATGTAAACCACGACCGGGCGCCGGGGATCGCCACCATAGGCGCTGCGAGCTTGGGTGGTGGCCCGGGCTTTGCGGCGGAAGCCGCGCAAGATGTGTGTGACCAGGGTTGACATGCCCCGATTATATCACGATTCGCCTAACATTTGCAGAACGTAGGCCTCGGGCACCTGCACCGCCACCACACGCCCCTTCACACACACTTCGCCTGCGGCCGATAAGGTGATGTCTACGACCACCTTGCGCCCTTTCACCTCCGCGATGCGGCCACGCAATTCCAGCTCGGGGCCCAGGGGTGTGGGTTTGAGATAATCGACATGCAGGGAAGCCGTGAGAAAGCGTCGGGCAGGCTCGCTGTCCATAGCGCGGCCTTCGGCCCGATAGGCGGCTGCGGCGGCGGAACCCGTACCATGACAGTCGATGAGCGATGCCAGCAAACCGCCGTACACGTAGCCGGGGATAGAAATATGGTAGGGTGCCGGGGTGAAATGAGCGACGGTTTCGTCACCGTCCCAGGTGCTTTGCAAGTGGTGCCCGTGTTCATTCAGGCGCCCACAGCCGTAACAATAGCTGAGATGATCGGGATAATAATCTTGAAATGCTTTGACTGTCACAATGCTCACTCCTGTGTGGGATGCGAAACGGAAATAGGGTAGTGGCCGCCTAGTTTCGCCCGGCCTTTTCCCCTTTGCGTCCTTTGCGCCCTTGCGAGAGATCTGTTTTCGAAGCAGATTTGGCGGCAAAGGGACCGGTGTAGCCCATTTGCCGTAGCCAGCTTTGTTCTTCGGGGCTGATGTCTGCTGCTGTTTGCAGCAAGTCGGGGCGGCGCTGCAGGGTGCGCAACAGGGCTTGTCGACGCCGCCAGGCTGCCACCTGGGCGTGATGCCCGGAGCGTAATATGTCGGGCACTTCCCAGTCTCGAAAATTCAGGGGCCGGGTATAGTGTGGGCCTTCCAACATGCCGGTGGCGTGTGAGTCTTCGGCCGCCGCGTTTTCGTAGCCCAGGGCGCCGGGCAACAGACGCACCACAGCGTCTACCACCACCATCGCCGCCAGCTCGCCCCCCGAAAGCACATAGTCGCCAATCGAGATTTCGTCGCTAACCAGATGGGTGCGCACCCGTTCATCGACGCCTTCGTAACGACCACACACGAACATGAGCCGATCGTGGGTGGCCAGTTCGGCCAAGATCGGCTGGGTGAGCACGCGGCCCTGCGGGCTGAGTAAAATGACCGGGCAGGTGTCTGCCCCGCGGATGTCTTCCACAGCAGCAAAGATCGGCTCAGGTTTCATGATCATGCCCCCCCCACCACCATACGGGGTATCATCGGTCATCTGGTGCTTGCCTTCGGCCCAGGCGCGTATGTCGTGCGTGTGCACTTCAACCAAACCGCGATCAATGGCGCGTTTGATCATAGAAGCACCAAAAGGGCTGGTGAACATTTCCGGGAAGATGGAGAAAATATCAATACGCATGAACCACGCCTGCTTATGTTATGCAGCGCCCGGCAATAGATGTCCGTCAAGATAGATCAGAATTTCGGGCAGCGACTGTACTTTGGCACAATTCATATCCGTAAACACACCGCGCTCATCGAGCAGGATGGCGTCGATGCCGGCGGAGGTAGCGCCAACGATATCGGCATAATAGTTGTCGCCAATATAAATGGCCGTGTCGGGGGCGATATCGCCACCCCGCTGCAAGGCGTGAAGAAATATCTCCGTCATAGGCTTCCATACGCCCACTTCGCCGGCAGCTAACGTGAAGTCGAAGAACGAATCGATGCCCAACTCCTGCAGCTCGCCTGTAAAGACATGGCGACGATTCGACAGCACTCCCAGGATCACCCCCGTCTGCTTGAGGGTCGTCAGGGTTTCACGGGCACCCGCTACCAGTCGCGAGCTGGGCTGATAAGTGTCGCTCACGTACTGCCCGAACGCAGCCACTTCATCGGGATGAGGAGGATGTCCCACATGGGTCATCAGGCGAGCAATGAACTGTGCCCAGATATTCCCGGGGCCATTTTCTTCAATATCGGCTACCAGTTCCGGGCTTTGCGCCCAATAATGATGCACCCAGCGCTCCGTCAGTCGCCAGGTAAAAGTATCCACCTGGATATCCTTGTCCAGCAGGCACTGATACAGGGCATCCATAAAATGCGGTTGCGATTCGCGCAGGGTGCCATCGAGATCAAAGAGAACAGCGTGATAGGTGGAAGGCATGGTGGTTCGCAAAATGAGAGGGAGAGACTGATCCCCACCATCATAGCTGACTGCAAGCGCATGGCCAAATTCCGTCCTCTCCAGATAGTGGATTCGAGCGAAGTGGCGTTACAATACCCTCACCCTGCCAGGTCAGGGCCATCTGATCTCGATTGAGAGCATGATGCCCTGGCAAGAGCTATTCCCCTTTCGGAGCATTTTCCAGTGATCGTTTTAGACTCTCTGTCGGTACAATTTCGCCGCGGTGTCAGCGCACTCTTGCTGGTGCCGATGGTGCTATTGGCGTCATGCAATCAAAGCAGTCCCACGCCCACGGCGGTGACGTCGCCCTCCCCCACGCCC
>JAADGC010000106.1:5914-39435 GCA_013152585.1 Chloroflexota bacterium | reverse complement strand
CGTCGTGAGACAGGTCGGTCTCTATCCGCTGTGGGCGTAGGGGATTTGAGAGGAGCTGCTCCTAGTACGAGAGGACCGGAGTGGACCGACCGCTGGTGTGCCAGTTGTTCCGCCAGGAGCATAGCTGGGTAGCTAAGTCGGGCAAGGATAACCGCTGAAAGCATCTAAGTGGGAAGCCTGCCTCAAGATGAGATCCCCCACCAGATTAACTGGGTAAGTGCGCCGGGAGACTACCGGCTTGATAGGCTGCACGTGTAAGCACAGCAATGTGTTCAGCGAAGCAGTACTAATGCACGAGGGCTTAATCTATGTGAGAAACAGTAATTGAACTTTTATATCCTATTCAATTTTTAGGGCGTCAATCCTGAACGTCCTTTTATATCTATGTGAATAAAGCTTTTTTGGTGATTCTAGCGAAGAGGAAACACCCGGTCCCATTCCGAACCCGGCAGTTAAGCTCTTCAGCGCCGATGGTAGTTGGGGGGTAGCCCCCTGCGAGAGTAGGTCATTGCCAAGAAAGCTTTTTCTTTTTGTTTGCAAGAGCGCCATCATGAAGTTGACAGCCGTCATTCTGGCAGCAGGTAAGGGGACTCGTATGCGGTCTCCTCTTCCCAAGGTACTTCAACCTCTGGCGGGGAAGCCCATGGTTCGTTATAGCGTTTCGCTCGCTCAGCGCCTCAGTCCCGAAAAGCCTGTATTGGTCATCGGTCATGGCGCTGATTTGGTGCGCGCTGAGATCGCCGACCAGGCGCGGTACGTTGTGCAATCCCAGCAACTGGGAACCGGCCATGCCGTCTTGCAAACCCGCTCCCTGCTGGCCAGGCAAACCGATCTCGTGATCGTTTTTGCTGCCGACATGCCCTTGCTTACCGTAGACTTGCTGCGACAGGTGGTAGCGGCCCATAGCCAGCATCAGGGCCCGCTCACGCTGCTGACCGTTATTTCTCCCAACCCGCGTGGTTTTGGACGTATTGTGCGTGATGGCCAGGATCAGGTGCTGGCCATTGTCGAAGAGGTCGAAGCAACACCTGAGCAAAAGCGCATTCATGAACTCAATGCCGGTGTTTACTGTTTTGATGCCGAATGGCTGTGGCCTGCGCTCGAACGCCTTCAGCCCAGCCCCACCAAAGGCGAATACTACCTCACGGATACCGTGGCCCTGGCGAATGCGGATGGCCTGTCGGTGATGGCCGTGGCCACCGAGGATGCTGACGCGGTGCTGGGGGTCAACTCCAAAGTGCATCTGTCCGAAGCCGAACGTGTTCTGCGCCAACGCATCAACCATGCCTGGATGTCTGCGGGTGTCACCATGATCGATCCCGATACCACCTACATCATGCCCGACGTCCACATCGCTCCCGGTGTCGAACTTTGGCCGGGCGTGCATCTTTTGGGACAGACCGATATCCAGACGGGTTGCGTCATTGGCCCCGGCGCGGTTTTGCAGAATGTACGTTTGGGTGCCCGAACCCGGGTGGGGACACACGTGGTGTTGCATGATGTCGAGATCCCCGCCGATCAGGTGATCTCGGGGGAATCAGCCACGGGCGAAAACGCAGAGCATAGCACCATCACTGGTATCTGATTTTGTTTTGCAGACCTCTGATGATATAGTTTAACGGACACTTTTTATCCTATCCATGTCTTCTTCTATTAAGGAGGTTTTGCAAACTTTGTTATGGATGTTCCCTTAGGTTTGGGTTTTGGTGCTTTGGCGGGATCTTTATTGCTGATGGGATTGGTAGCGTTAGCCGAAGTTTCGTTGGCAACCGTGAGTCGGGCACATGTACGGGAGATGGGAGAAGCCGGTGTAGCCCCGGCCTTATTGATTGAATCATTACTGACCAAAAGCGAACGCTTTTTGGGCGGCCTCCTGGTTTGGCGCACGGTCGCTATCGGCGGGGCCGCAGCCTCGGTGACGTGGCTGGTGTGGCAGTTCAGCCATAACACCCTGTATTTGCTCGAAGCCTGGATCGGTATGGGCTTGGTTTTAGTGCTTATTCAGGTCTTGGGGCGGTTGCTGGCGGTGCAACATCCTGTGGGCGTGGCCCTACGTGTGGTACGGCCGATCAGTTGGCTGTTCATCCTGGCTATTCCCGTCATCTGGCTGGTATTGGGGCTGGCCCGCAAGTCGGGCGCCCGAAAGGGTTCGGATGTGCGCAACATCTTCCTCACCGAGGATGGCCTGCGGCTGCTGCTGAACTTCGGCGATGAGGAACGCTTCATCGAAGCAGAAGAGCGCGAAATGATTAACAGTATTTTTCGCTTTAGCGAAATGACAGTCGAGGAAGTGATGGTGCCACGGGTGGATGTGGTTGCCCTGGAGAAAAACGCTTCTTTGACCACAGCCCTGGATACTATTGTAGAAGTGGGACATTCCCGTATTCCCATTTATGATGAAGCTATCGATAAGATCATTGGCGTCTTGTATGCCAAAGACCTGCTTACCTGTTTTCGCGATGGCTCCAGCGATATGCCGATAACGCAATTGATGCGTCGGCCCTATTTTGTGCCCGAATCCGCCATGGTCGATGATCTGTTGACAGATCTGCAGTCGAAAAAAACGCATCTTGCCATCGTCGTAGATGAATACGGCGGTACAGCCGGTGTTGTGACCATCGAAGATCTGCTGGAAGAAATTGTCGGCGAAATTCAGGATGAATACGATTCGGAAGCGCCGCTTTTGCAGAAAATCGGCGAGGGTATTTACGTGGCCAGCGGCCGCATCAATCTGGACGATTTGAATCGCGAACTCGATCTGCGACTGGCAGATGAGGACGAAAGCAACACTCTGGCCGGGATGATTTATTCACATCTGCAGCGCGTGCCCGACGAGGGGGATGCTTTGGACTTGAATCATGTGCATCTCGAAGTATCAAAAGTGGAAGATAACCGCATCGAAGAAGTTCAGATCGTATTGGAACGAGAGATCGCTGCCGCCGAACGAGCGAATCATGAGGAACATCCGTGAACACCCCCATCGATGAAACCATGCTGGTGCGCAGGGCGATGCAGGCCCGCAGCAAAGCCTATGCTCCCTATTCTCGTTATGCAGTGGGAGCCGCGGTTTTGACGATGGCGGGCGACATTTTCGACGGCTGCAATATCGAAAACGCCACTTACTCTGCCACCGTATGTGCCGAACGCGTGGCGATTTTCAAGGCCATTTCCGAAGGCCAGCGGCACTTAGCCGCCATCGCCGTGGTGACAGAGAATGGTGGCAGCCCCTGCGGTATTTGCCGTCAGGTGATGCGCGAATTCGCCCCCGATATGGTGGTATTGATCGCCGATGCCGAGGGCAGCTATCGGCGTTCCACCGTGGCCCAGCTCCTGCCCGATTCCTTCGCTCCCGAAGATTTACTATCGCATTGAGCCGGCGCCAGCGGACGCATTACAAAGGGCGGCATAGCCACAAGCAAAGTGCTTCGCACTGACGAAGATGCCGGTGCCCAATACCCTTTTGGAACCCGGTAATCGCTAGACCGGGGACAAACGGCGCCAGTCTGAACCGCCCCGGTTTCCTGGCATCCTTTGTAAAGATGGAGGGTGGTTAAAATGAACCATGCCTGAATCCGCAATCCCAATTCCCCAATCCGCAATCTCTTATGCGTCGCCAACGCTCCTATAGCACCCGCGCCATCGTGCTCAAAAGCCGCGAACAGGGCGAGGCCGACAAGGTGATCACCGTCTTCACCCCCCAACTGGGGAAACGCGTCTTGGTGGCGCGAGGCGTGCGCAAGTCGGCCAGTCGCAAAGCCGGGCACCTGGAACCATTCACACATGTGGCGTTGTATCTGGCCAAAGCCCGGGGATGGGATATCATCACCCAGGCCGAAACCGTCACCAGCTTTCGCCCCCTGCGCCAAGATTTGGATCGCATGGCCTATGCCTTCTACTTTTGCGAACTCCTCGACGCCTTCACGCAGGAAGAAGACAGCCATCCCGATTTATTCAGTCTCCTGTTTTCGGCATTGGAATACCTGCAAACCACAGATGATCTGGCGCTCACGGCCCGCTGGTTCGAACTCAGCCTGCTGCGACTCAGTGGGTATCTGCCGCAATTTTATCAATGTGTGGAATGCGGCGAGGCCTTGCAGCCGGTTAGCAATTATTTCAGCCTTGAGCATGGCGGCGTATTGTGCCCGGCTCATGGCGAAGGCCGTAAAGGTGCCGAACCCCTGGCTGTGGGCACGCTGAAAGTCTTGCGCTACCTGCAAATCCAGTCCTATTCCCAAATCAGCAATCTACGTCTGAGCCCGGCGCGTATGCGACAGGTGCAAGGCGTCCTGGCCGAACACATCCGCTATGTGTTGGAACGGCGGCTGAAATCTCCGTACTTTATCGCCAGGCTCGTGCCCACCCGCTCCAAAGGCAATGGCTGATGAAAATCTCCGAATATCAAGACTGGATACGTCGTTACGACGCCGAACGTGGCTTTGATCAGGTGCAGGTCAGCCAGATATTGGTTCATGCCCTGGAAGAATTGGGTGAGGTGGCCCGCGAAATCCTTTATCTCGAAGGTTATCGCCAGGATACGGCGGCGTCAGAGCGGCGTCTGTCTCTGGCCGAAGAACTGAGCGACACCTTTGTTTTCCTGTTTCAACTGGCCAATCATTTTCAGATCGATATGGAAGCTGCCCTCAGGGCCGGACAGGAGAAGGCTCATCGACGTTTTACCGTGGAGGAGGGCCGCTCTTTGGCAGCGCAGTATCATGAACGCCAGCGCCAGCAGGCAAAACGCGTGCTCGAATAGCGAAAACCGTTGTCGCCCTGAGCGATAGCGAAGGGTCTCGTTCGTCGAAAACGAGATTCCCTTCGGCTGTGCTCAGGACATGCTTCGCTGCGATCAGAATGACAAAACTCTATCTCCCCCGAAAACCTGCCGAAATGGGGCGATTGATGTAAAATACGCCAGAGTTCGGTAAAAAAGCTGAAGAAGGAATTTATACGAGGCATTTTCTGATGACCAATCAAACCGTTTTGACATTCCAAGGCATGATCTCCCGCCTCGAACAGTACTGGGCGGGACAAGGCTGCTTGATCTGGCAGCCCTATAGCGAGAAAGTGGGCGCGGGCACGGCCAATCCTGCCACCACCCTGCGCGTGTTGGGGCCCGAACCCTGGAACGTGGGCTATGTCGAGCCTTCGTATCGGCCCGACGACGGCCGTTTTGCCGAAAACCCCAACCGCATGCAAATGCACACCCAGTATCAGGTCATCCTCAAACCCGACCCCGGTGATCCGCAGCAACTCTTCCTGAACAGTTTGGTTGCCATTGGCATCGATCTACAGGCGCATGACGTGCGTTTTGTGGAAGATAACTGGGAGTCCCCGGCCCTGGGATCGTGGGGGCTGGGTTGGGAAGTCTGGCTGGACGGCCTGGAGATCACCCAGTTTACTTATTTTCAGCAAGCTGGCGGGCTCGATCTCGATCCTGTGGCCGTCGAAATTACGTATGGCCTGGAACGCATTGCTATGTTCCTGCAGGATGTGAAAGAAGTATGGGAATTGCAGTGGGATGTGGGGCCCACCTATGGTGATGTCCTGAAAATGCAGGAGATTGAGCACTGCGAATACGCTTTCAATGTCGCCGATGTCGGGCGCTTGCGGCAGCTTTACGAGCTGTACGAGGCTGAATTCGCGGTTGCTATTGGCCGCGATTTGGTGATCCCGGCCTACGACTATGTGCTCAAATGCTCTCACACCTTCAACTTGCTCGATACCCGTGGTGCGGTGGGCGTGACCGAACGCGCCAATTATTTCCATCGCATGCGCAATATGTCGCGGCAGGTGGCCGAAGCCTACGTGGTGCAGCGCCAACGCCTGGATTTCCCGCTGCTGAAAACCGCTGCCGGGGCCGAGGGAACGGCCCGGGATGCAGAGAACGCCCGGCCGCAGCCGACCCCCATTGCCGGAAATGCAGCCGATTTGATCCTGGAGATTGGTGTCGAGGAATTGCCCTCTGCCGAATTACGCAACGCTATCCAGCAATTGCAGAGCCTCGTGCCCATCACCCTGCAGGAACAGCGTCTTGCTCATGAAGATGTTTATGTTTCGGGAACCCCACGACGTATTGTGGTGTACGTGAAAAAACTGGAAGCCCAGCAAGGCGACGAAACCCAGGCTTTCCGCGGCCCCCCCGCCGAACGGGCATTCGACGCCGACGGCAATGCCACCAAGGCTGCCATCGGCTTTGCGCGTAGCAAAGGTCTGACCGTCGCCGAGCTCGAAGTGCGGTCCGAGGGCAACAAACGTTATGTCTATGCTGTACAACACGTGGCGGGGCAACCCACGCAACAACTGCTCCCCGGCATCCTTAAATCCTGGGTAACGGGCATCCGTTTTGGCAAATCCATGCGCTGGAACAGCTCGAATCAGGCCTTCAGCCGCCCCTTGCGCTGGCTGTTGGCCCTGTATGATGATCAGGTGGTGCCATTCAACTACGCCCAAGTCGTCAGCAACCGCAGCAGTCGCGGGTTACGGCCACATGGCTCGCCCGTCCTGCATATCCCCAGCGCCGGCGCCTCCTTTGATGTGCTGGCAGCCGCAGGCATCCTCCTCGACCGCGACGAACGTCGGCGGCAAATCCGGATCGGCTTGCAGCACTTGGCGGCTTCTGTCGATGGCCACGTGCCCGAGGATGAAGATTTGTTGGATGAGGTCACGGATCTGGTCGAGCAGCCGCTGCCGCTGTTGGGGCATTTTGAGGAGCGTTTCCTCGACCTGCCGGCGCCGGTGCTGATCACGGTGATGAAGAAACATCAACGTTATTTCCCCGTGGTCGATGCAAAAGGCGCATTGTTACCGTCCTTTATCACCATTGCCAACGGCGCCGACCGTGACCCTAAGCTGGTCACGCGCGGCAACGAAGCGGTGATCCGCGCCCGTTATGCTGATGCCGCCTATTTCGTGCGCGAAGACCTGAAACGTCCGCTGGAAGATTTCAATCAGGAGCTTCACAAGCTTACCTTCCAGGAAAAACTCGGTTCCATGTTTGCCAAGGTGCAGCGGTTGCAACAGCTCACGCCGCTGGTGGCCGGGCAACTCGGCCTGGATGCCGCCGGCCAGGAAACGGCGGCGCGAGCGGCATGGCTCAGCAAGGCCGATCTGGCCACGAGCATGGTGATCGAAATGACTTCTTTGCAGGGTATTATGGGCGAGGTTTATGCTCGGGCTGCGGGCGAAGAGGCGGCAGTGGCCCAGGCCATTCGCGAGCATTACATCGTCAAGCCCGATGCCCCCCTCAGCCCCGCCGGCCTGGCCCTGAACCTGGCCAATCGCCTGGATAGCCTCACCGGTCTTTTTGCCGTGGGCCTGGCGCCCAAAAGCACCACCGATCCCTTTGGCCTGCGTCGCGATGCCCTGGGCTGTGTGCAGAATTTGATTGTCAGCGACCAATCCTTCGATCTGCGCCGCGGCCTGCACGCAGCAGCCCACCTGCAGCCTGTGGCGGTCAATGAGGCCGTCATTACCGAAGTCCTTGCCTTCATCCGCCGCCGTCTGTATGGCTGGGTGCGCGAGGAAGGTTTTGCCCATGATGTTACCGAAGCCATCCTGGCCGCCCAGGGCCATGATCCGGCCCTGGCGTATCGCGCCGTGCGTGAACTGACTGCGGCAGTGGCTCGGCCCGAATGGATGGACACATTCACGGCCTATGCCCGCTGCAAACGCATTGTGCGCAAGCTGGACGAGAGCTACGAACTGAACCCCGATGCCTATATCGAGCCTGCCACCCGCCATTTACACCAGGTTTATTTGGCATCAAGCGATTCTTTGGCCAGCAGCCCCGACATCGCCACCCTGATCCTGGTTTTGGACGCACTCAAACAGCCCGTCAATGCCTTCTTTGACAAAGTGTTAGTCATGGCTGATGATCCTATCCTGCGCTCTGCCCGGCTGGCCCTGGTACAGCATATCGCCGCTTTGCCCGATGGCATCGCGGATTTGACTGTGTTGCAGGGTTTTTGAGCCAGTTGAACCAAAAATCTTTGCGACTTTGCCTTAAAAACGCCCTCCTCTCTCCCCCTCTCACCATCATGCCAGCCAAGATTATCCTCAATCCCTATTCCAACCGTTGGGGCGCGGCCAAACACGCCGACAGCGTTGTCGCTATCCTCAAAGCGCTTGACTACGATTTCGAATTCGTGCAAACGCAATCGCCCAACCATGGCATCGAACTCGCCCGGGCAGCCGTGCAGGCGGGCTTCGACCCCATCGTGGCGGCAGGTGGAGACGGCACCATCAACGAGGTGGTTAATGGGCTGTTGGCCGAGGCCGACGTAGCCAGCGCCCGCCTCGGTATTTTGCCATTGGGCTCGGCCAACGATCTGGCCTATCAAATCGGGCTGCCGATGGACCTGGAACAAGCCTGTCAGGCGCTCGTCTCCGCCCAATACGAGTGCCTGGTTGATGCCGGTCGTATCAACAATCGCGCTTTTATCAATGATGTCACCATTGCTTTCGGCGCCCGCGTCAATATCGAAGCTGCCAAAATCAAATGGCTGCGGGGGTCTTTGATCTACCTGGGGGGCGTGTTCAAGGCCTTGTTTAACTATCATCTGCCCACGGTCACCATCGAATGGGACGGGGGCAGGCTGGAGGATAAGCCGATTCTCATGGCCTATGTCGGTAATGGCTGGCGTACGGGCGGGGTCTTTTTCCTCACCCCCGATGCCCGGGCTGATGACGGCCTGTTTGATGTCATCGTGGGTGACGCCATGAACCGTCTGCAAATCATGCAATTATTGCCTAAAACCTTCAACGGTTCTCACATCCAGGATAAGCGCGTCGCCCTGCTGCGCACCGACCGCTTGCGCATCCATAGCGACGATCCGCTGCCGGTGCTGAGCGATGGTGAGATCATCTACACCGACGCACACGAACTCGACATCCGTTTATTGCCGCAGGCCGTACGTTTGATCTGCGGCCCCAGCGAAGGACAGCGCCCGACCATCGCATGAGCCCAGAGCAGCCACCATCGGCCGGCTACACCTACAAATACCCGCGCCCGATGATAACAGTCGACCTGGTCCTGTTCACCTTTGTGCAGCAGGAATTGCGGGTCTTGTTGATCGAACGCGGGCGCGAACCTTTTGCCGGCACCTGGGCCTTGCCGGGCGGATTTGTCGAAATCGATGAGGAACTGGAAGTGGCGGCGCAACGGGAGCTGTGGGAAGAGACCGGGGTGGCGAAGGTGTATCTGGAACAACTTTACACTTTTGGCACGCCGCATCGCGATCCGCGTGGCCGCGTGATCACCGTGGCCTATGTAGGCATTGTCGGGGCCGATGAAACCCACGTCATCCGCGCCGGTGATGATGCCCGCAAAGCTCAGTGGTACAATGTGTATGCGCTGCCGCCTCTGGCCTTTGATCATGGCCACATCATCGACTACGCCGTCCAGCGCCTGCGCTACAAGCTGGAATACACAGCCCTGGGCTTTTTGCTGCTGCCCGAGCTTTTTACTCTCAGCGAATTGCAACAGGTGTACGAGATCGTGCTGCAGGAAAAGCTGGATAAACGTAATTTTCGCCGCAAGGTACTCAGCCAGGGTATCATCGAAAAAACCGAGCAGTTGCGTTATGGCGATCATCGCCCTGCCCGGCTGTATCGTTTTTCGGCCGCGGCCATCGAACTGGAAAAGGCCCGGCGCCGTTTTCCCTGAGGCAGGCGGGCAATGGCAGATCGGTCGATTGGTCCATGGGTAGTCATGCGACGCACGACACCAGCCCCCGATCTCATCTACTTACGGAGCAAGTCTGATGAATGACTATCAGCAACGTTTGCAACAAATCGGCGACGATGCCGAACAATGGGAGCTGCGTTATCGTCAGGCTGCCGCCCGCAAAGAGGCACCGGATTTCGCTCAGGCCGTGATCGACATGCACCAGGCCGAACCTGAGGATCTTTTTTATGCGGCCTGGTATTATCGCCTGCGCGATCTGGCCCAAACCACCACCGAACGGGTCATCGCCTGGTCGTGGGCGATCCCGCTGGCGCTGCTCAACGGGCTGCTGCTGTGGTTTTTGTCGGATATGGATCGCTTTTATCTGACGGTGGGCGAAGGCAACCACATGCCGTTGTTTGTGCTGCTATGGGCGCCGCTCAGTGCCCTGCTGGTGATGAGTTTTTTGGTGGGGGCCGGAAACAGGCAGGGAAAGCGGGCCGCAGCCGTGGGTGCGGCAGTGGTTGCACTGGCGGGCTACAGTTTGCTGTTTTATCGTCAGGCCGGCGGTGCCACCTATCAGAGCCAATATCTGATACTGATGGCCGTGCATTTGCCGCTGCTGGCATGGGCCAGTGTGGGAACATTGCTGTTATCCAGGCATGACGACACAGCCAACCGCTTCGCCTTTCTCAGCAAATCGTTGGAAGTAGCGCTTATGGCGGGTTTGTTTGCCATTGCCGGGGGACTATTTACCACCATCTCTTTGGGGATGTTCCAGACACTGGGCATCGAGCCCACAGAAACGCTGGTGCGTCTCTTTTTTGCTGGCGGTGGCGGACTGATCACGGTGCTGGCCGTGGCCGCGATTTATGATCCCACCCGAAGCCCGGCTCGGCAATCGTTTAGCGCCGGGCTCAGCAAACTGGTTGCCTTGTTGATGCACTTGCTGTTGCCGCTGAGTCTGCTGGTTTTGCTGATTTATCTGGGCCTGGTGCCCACGCATTTCCGTCAGCCATTCGAGAACCGCAATGTCCTCATCACCTACAATGGCATGATGTTCGCTGTGGTGCTGTTACTGTTGGGGGGTACCCCGCGGCAGCGTCAGGACGTTTCGCCGCGGCTACAAAGCTGGTTGCGCCGCGGCATTTTGCTGCTGACGCTATTGGCGATCGTGGCGGGAGTGTATGCGCTGGTAGCCATTTTGTGGCGAACCACCCACAATCATCTGACGCCAAATCGGTTGACGTTTATCGGTTGGAACATCATCAATCTGGGCCTGCTGGCATCTCTTCTGCTAAAGCAAATCCGGCAGCCGCAAGGGGATTGGGTGCAGGCGTTGCACGAGATTTTCGGCAAGGGGGCCAGCGTGTATCTGGCCTGGACGCTGTTCACTATTCTGGCCACGCCGTGGCTGTTTGGCAGCGGTCTGGTGGGCGGGCGAGTGGTGAATATGCCGGCCCAGTTGCAGTCTTATATCGGCGACGACATCGCTCCGGTGCTGGTCAAGTGTGATAACAGCCCGCATATTTATGCTATCGAGCAAGACGGGCAAAAACACTGGATCAAAGACATCCCCACCTTTGAATCTCGCGGCGACACCTGGGAACGGGTGCAGTTTGTGCCTTGCGATAAGCTACGCACTGTGCCGGACGGCGTCCCCATCCCCCCCGATGCCGGCACTCCCCCCCAGCCCTGAAGCTCATGAACACCATCCCCCCCAATCCGGCCATCCTCGCCGATCGCTTCAAAACTCTGCACTACGATCCCGACGAGCGGGCTGTCGTTTTACTCAACCGCGCTCTATACCCGCACCAAATCGAGTACGTGCCCTGCCATACGGTCGAAGAGGTGGCGCGGGCGATTGAAACCATGGTCGTGCAGGGTGGGCCGCCACTGGCCTATGCTGCCGGCCTGGGGCTGGCCCTGGCCGCGCCCACGGCAGAGGCGTATCGCCAGGCCGCCCAGCGCTTGCTGCGAACCCGTCCTACTGCCGACGACCTCCATCACATCATCCCGGCGGCGCTTGAGCGGGCGCTGGCCGCATTGTCGGCGCAGCAGGAGCCCCAACAGGCCATCCTGCGCTATGTCAACGGCGAGATCGAACGCGGTAATCAGGTGAGCCGGGCTTGCGGCCAATACGCGGCAGATTTGTTGCAGGACGGCGATCATGTGCTCACCCATTGCATTGCCGGGGCGGCCCTGTGCTGGATGCTGTGGATTGCCAAACACCAGGACAAGACCATTTATCTCATTCCCACCGAAACCCGACCGTATTTGCAAGGGGCCCGGCTGACAGCCCAATGCGCCAAAGAACTGGGCATCGACGTCACGTTGATCACGGATGGCATGCCGGCGCACTTGATGAGCCAGGGCATGGTCGACAAATTCATCTGCGCTGCCGACCGCATTACGCTCGACGGCCACATCAGCAATAAAGTGGGCACCTTTCAGATTGCCCTGGCCGCCCATTATCATCGCATTCCCTTTTATGTGCTGGGCTACGATGGTCCCGATCCCCACACCGAAAGCGCCGACGGCATCGAGATCGAATGGCGCGATGGCCGGGAAGTGCTCTATTGTGGGGGTCAGCGCACAGCGGTGTCGGGCATCAAAGCGCTTTACCCGGCCTTCGACATCACCCCCCCCCATTTGATCTCCGGCATTGTCACGGATCGCGGCGTGTTTGCCGCCCACACCATACGTCAGTATTTTAATCGCGTCTAATCCAGACGAGACACTGGCGTTTTTTGTTTTTGCCACGGATTTTTACGAAAAAAGCAAAACACCTGCAAAATCCGTGGCTAAAAAGGCTTTGTCGAACGAAAAGATCGCTATTCGTCAGACTCCGGATCCAGATTCAAAAACGGCGCCAGGTAATTGGCGATATGACGCTGAATTTCACCGAATTCGTGTGCCTGGGGCATGCGATGGTGCAGGCGGCGGTAGTTGGTGACCAGCCACAAATACAAGTCGGTCGGCGTGCGCTGCGGAAATTCTTTGAGAATATCGTTGCGCAGGATGATCTCCAGAATAGGGAGATAGAGCTCTTCATACCAGGCCTGCATGGCCTCGGGCCATTCGCGGGGAGGGCTGCCGGGACGACGGTTGAGATAGCGGAAGAGGGCGATGTGTCGTATGAGGCGGGCGTAATGCTGGGGTTGGCTCAGGCGCAGGTCGACATGGGGCATGATTTCGTCGGCATGGGTGATGCGTACGAAATCGGCGTAGGCTTCGACCTGGGGGATGTCGTTGGGTTTGAGATCGGGGGCCAACGGGACGCGGGAGGTCAGTTCGGTGACATGTGCCTGGATGGTTTTGTCACCGCGGTTGCGGCAAACTGAGATGCGATGGTGACCATCACGCACGAAATAAATGTTACCGAGCTTATACAGTTCGACCGGCGGCATGGGCAAACCACGATCGCGGGCTGTCGCCACACGTTCCCAACGATCGCGCAGGCCACTGTGTTTGGGCAGAAAGGCCAGATCGAAATCGTGATAGCGATCGACACTGCCCTGAATCGCACCCAGCGGCACTTCCTGAATGCCCAGATCAATCGCTTCGCCCACCGCCGCGGCTTTGCTGAGTTCGGAAAATGAGAGCAATTGATTTTGATAGCCACCCAACAGCGCCAGGATGTCGTTCATAAAGACACGCAGTCGGGCGCGATTAAACTCGCGGGAGGCCATCGAGTCGGCCCCCAATTGGGCCGAACGAATGGCATTACGACGTTGGAGTTCCTCGGCGTTGAGGTCGTTTGGCATAAGTTGGTTCTTAAAATGAGCTGCGAAACGATGGCTTCGTAGCGAGAAGGAGGGACGAGAAGCGATCAATCCGCGGGACTAAAATCCAGGTCCAGGACTTTGAACGGATACACATTGATGACATCCGTATGATAATAGCGCGTTTGGGTCGTGGCAAGGTTGTTGTAAACGTGCTGATGCCCGTGCAGGAGATAGCGGGGTTTGAACCAACGCATCAGGGCCAAAAAGGCGCGAAAGCCAATGTGGGGTCGATCTGTGGCATCGTGGATGCCGCAGGGAGGCGAATGGGTGACGAGTAGATCGAGATAGCGTCCATAGATGAGACGGTTCAGGAGCAGGGTGGGCGCCAGGGACAGCACATGGCCCCACATTTCGCCTTGGGTGTACTGATAGTGCTGGTTGGCATTGTAGCGGTGCGAGCCTTCCAGCCCGGCCATGAGGATGCCTTCGCTACGATAGAGTCGCCGGTGTAAGTTCACGCCCCCCAGGGGTTCTTTGATCACGCTTTTATTGGATCGATATTCAGGACGGTCGTGATTGCCATGCACGTAATAAAAGGGCCGGTTGAGCATGGACACGATGTATTCGAGATAGTAGTATGGTAGATCGCCACAGCCAACGATAAACGCCACCTGACCGGCTACGCGCTTGATACTGGGCCCATAGATGCGCGGTTCGACCTTGTCGCTGACAGCAAGCAGGCGGCAGGAAGGGAGCGACGGGTGCAAACGGCGGGCCATGATCGTGCTTAATTGAGGTGTAGCCAGCGATCGAGGCCAAAGCCCCGGCGCCGATCATGCGAGATCGTCTGATTAATCCACGACATCAGATTGAGCTCGCCGGCCAAAAAATGCAGTTCCTGACGCATCATGTCCGGCAACGTGGGCTGCGTGAGCAGGCTCTGTTTTTGTTGGTTGTTGATCTGCAAAACCGTCGCCGTCAAATAGGCCAGGTCTTCGGGTTCGGAGGGCATGGCGTACACGTTGAACTGAATCCCCGAGGCTTCGGTCAACACCTGTAGATAGCGTGACAGTTGTTGGCTCAGTTCCCGGTGCAGATGATGGGCGGGGTCGGCGTCGGTTTGCTGCAGGGGATAGGCGGCTATGTCGGCCTCAAGATAGGACTGGGAATGATGAAAGGTCAATGCCTGGAAGCGTTCTTCGACGGCGATTTCAATCCCGTAAGAACCATCGTCAAGCGCATCGACGCTGTGAATTTGCACGATGACACCGATGCGGTGAGGTGGGATGTCAATCACGGCCATTTGCTGGGGTTCGGAGAGGAGGATGCCGAAGGGGAGCGCTTCATTCAGGCAGTCGTGCAGCAGGCGACGATGGCGAGGCTCGAAGATACGCAGTGATTTGAACTGGCCGGGGAAGAGTACCAGTGGCAGGGGAAACAGGGGAATGCGGGAGGGAAAGTCAGACATCGTGTAAAGGACCAGGATCGGTTTTCATGATTTCGTTTAGGAGAACGGTGGCGTAAGCGCCTTTGGGGAGATAGAAGTGTAGTTGGCAGCCCAGGGGGTGGGCATCAAGCTGGGGCGCTTGCAGAAACAGGCGGCCAGGGCGCCGATTGCCAGTGACGCGGTGCTGGCGCCATTGTGATGGGCTGACCGGGCTTGTGGCCAGGATATCGGCTTCGAAGGCGGCGGCATCGGCCGCGGGCGCCCGCATCTTGTATCCGAACAAGGGGCCGGTAAAGGTGATTTCGCCGCGGTCGAAACGGGCTTGCTCTGCCGCAACGTCTTCGACCACAAACATGCCGCCGGTATCCGTCTTTTTGGCCATATCCCCTGCCATCAGACGGTCGAAAAAGCCTGTTTGAATGCGTTGTGCCAGATAGATATTAAACAGGTATGACTGATAAGCAGAGCTGAGTAATTTGTATAACCAACGTTCCCGCGGCCGCGGACGTTGGCCGGTCAGGATCGCCATCCCCTGTTCGGCGTTATCGCCATAGTGGCCAAAACGTTGGCTGCCGAAGTAGTTGGGAAGCCCCCGCTGCTGCAATGCCTGCAGAATCGCCTCGGCCTGCGGCAGGGGATCGGCGGCATCAGGATGCAGGATCGTGATGTGGAAGCGATTGCCCAGCAGATGGCCGGGTTTCAGTTTTTTGTTGTGCGGCGTCAGGGCATCGAGTTTGAATCCGTGTTTGTCGCAAGCCTGGATGAGTGCGGGTTTTGAGACGTAGGGAAATGAAAAAGTCTGGGTGACTTGGGCGTGTTTGTCTTTGAGCCCGGCATAGCCAATGCCGGCCGACTCCAGGCCCAACTCGGCCGCCAGTATTTTTACCACTTCTTGCGTGGTTTTGCCAGAACGGGTGATGCGGGCGAAAAGATGATCGCCTGCGCCGATGGCTTCGTAGAGGGGGACTTCTTCGACAACAAAATGCTCGGGCTCGATTTTGATTACACCGCCGATGCCGGGCAGATCGGGCGTGATCAGAGGAAGATGTGGCGAGGTCATGTGCCAAGTATCATAGCTGACATGCCCGGTGTCAAATCACGGCGGGCTTGTGTGGCCGCAGTGCAGGATTTGGCGCCAAAAGCACCGCTCTCGCCCCCTTGCCGGTGATGAAACCGGGTCATTGCCTTCATTTCCAGTTCACCATTTCGGTGGTGATTTGGAAATTGGGGCGTTTCAGTGGTATAATTCCTTTCTATGTAAGTAGATCGGCCCCAGAATGGGGGCATTTCATCTTCGCTAGAACATGCGCCGAGGTATTCCAGCGGTGGTCTGGCACCCAAAAAGGAGAGTTCCTAAGTGTCTCTAAGTACCGCCCGAAAACAGGCGATTATTGAGGAATACCACCTACACCCACAAGACACCGGCTCGCCCGAAGTGCAGGTGGCACTGCTAACTATTCGCATCAACCAGCTCATCGACCATCTTAATACGCATAAGCACGATGAGCACTCACGTCGAGGTTTGCTCAAGCTGGTCGGACAAAGGCGTCGCCACTTGGCGTATCTAAAGCGTACTGATGTCCAACGCTATCAGGAGCTTATTCAGCGACTGGGCCTGCGTAAGTAGCTGCGTTCACGCACAACGAAGCGAGTAGGAGGATTTTTGTTTCCTGTCTACTCGCTTCTTCATAAGCTATCACTATTTTTTTTGCTACCTCTCTAAACGAACACCAGATGGGCAAGGAGCAGGAATTGGAAAGTGCGCCGCATGGGATCAGAATTCAAATGCGACGCAGTTCCCAGTCCCTGGCCTTACCAAATTGAAAACTTAACGGTAAGTCGTCTAAGATCATTCTGCGGTGTAGGATAGAGGGGAGTTCTCACGAGGTTTAACTATGAGTTACCACCAAAAACACCATTTCGAAGCCACGGTCGGTGATAAAGTCATCGCGGTGGAGACAGGCGATCTCGCTAAACTGGCGGGAGGGGCTGTTACTATCCAATTGGAAGGAGTCGTCATCCTGGCGACCGCAACGGCTTCCTCGAGCCCCCGCGAAGGGATTGATTTCTTTCCCCTCAGCGTCGATTTCGAAGAACGTCTCTATGCCGCGGGGCGCATCCCCGGCAGCTTTTTCCGCCGCGAAGGTCGCCCCACTACACAGGCGATCCTCACCGCCCGTCTCACAGATCGTCCTTTACGCCCCCTTTTCCCCAAGGGCTTCCGTAACGACGTGCAGATCATTTGCACCGCACTCAGCGCTGACGGAGAAAATCCTCTTGACGTCCTGGCCATTAACGCGGCCTCTGCCGCACTCACCATTTCTGATGTGCCCTGGGGTGGCCCTGTCGGGGCCGTGCGTGTGGGCTACATCGATGATCATTTTGTCATCAATCCCACCTTTGCCGAAATCGAAACCAGCCTCCTCGATCTGCGGTTGGCCGGCACAGCCGACGGCATCCTCATGGTCGAAGCCGGAGCCAGCGAGCTCCCCGAAGCCATGATGCTGGAAGGGCTACGCATCGGCCATGAGGCCATGCAGCCTATCATCGAATTACAGAATCAAATGCGGGAGCAATTGGGCAAGCCCAAGGTGAGTTTCACCGTCGCTTTGCCCGATGCCGCCGCGGTCGCCGCCGCCACCGAATTTGCCAGCACCCGCGTCGAAGAAGCGGTTGCTTCCGGCCTGGGAAAAGAAGCTCTCAGCGCCGCCTTTGCCACCATCCGTACCGAAATGATGGAGACGCTGGGCGAAACCTACGACGCCCATGAATTACGCACCGCCTTTGGGAATATTGTCAAAGTCAAGGTTCGCAGCAGCATCCTCGACCGCAATGTCCGTCCGGATGGTCGTGATTCCAAGACAATCCGTCCCATCTCCTGTGCTGTCGATATTCTGCCGCGCACCCATGGCAGCGGGCTCTTTACCCGCGGCGAAACCCAGGTGCTGACCATCGCCACCCTGGGCACCCCGCGCGACGCTCAAACCCTCGACAACCTCTCTCCCGAGGATACCAAGCGCTACATCCATCACTACAACTTCCCGCCCTTCTCCACCGGCGAAACCTGGCCCATGCGCGGCCCCAAACGCCGCGAGATTGGGCATGGTGCTCTGGCCGAACGGGCGCTGGAACCGGTGATCCCCTCGCAAAGTGAATTTCCCTACACCCTGCGGCTCGTCTCCGAATCCCTGGCTTCCAACGGTTCCACCTCGATGGCTTCCGTCTGTGGCAGCACCCTGTCCCTGATGGATGCCGGTGTGCCTATCTCTGCCCCCGTGGCGGGCATTGCCATGGGCCTGATCAGCGAAGGGGACGTCACCCAGTCTGACAGCCGCTATGTCGTCCTGTCTGACATTCAGGGGATGGAAGATCACCTGGGGGATATGGACTTCAAGGTCGCCGGCACAGCAGCCGGCATCACCGCCCTGCAGATGGACATCAAGATCAATGGGATCAGCTACGAATTGCTCTCCGCCGCCCTGGAACAGGCTCGCACGGGGCGTCTGTTCATCTTGGACAAAATGCTGGCGGTTTTGCCCGACGCCCGCGAAGACCTGTCCGAGTATGCCCCCCGCATTCTCACCCTGCACATCAATCCCGAAAAGATTGGCAAGGTGATTGGCCCTGGCGGTAAAACCATCCGCAAGTTGCAGGCCGACTACGAAGTCAAAATCGACATCGAAGAGGACGGTACCGTCTACGTGGCCGGGGGCGTCACGGCGGAAAAAGCGGTCGAGGAGATCGAGGGCATGACTCAGGATGCCCAGGTCGGACAAATCTACACCGGACGCGTCAATCGCATCGAACCCTACGGCGCTTTCGTCGAGATTCTTCCCGGCATGGACGGCATGGTACACATCTCGCAACTGGCCGACTATCGTGTCGACAGCGTCGAAGATGTGGTCAAGCTGGACGACGAAATCATGGTAATGGTCATCTCCATCGAAGAAGGTTCCGGCAAGATTCGGCTCAGCCGTCAGGCCGTGCTCGAAAACTGGACGGCCGAAGAGGCAGCAGCCCGAGATCGTCGTGGTTCGGGAGGACGCCGCGGTGGCCGCGACAGCCGTGACCGCAACTCGCGCGGTGGTCATCGCTCTCGTCGCTAACCCCAACGTTTGCACACGCGGTCGTGCCCTGCGCACGGCCGCGTTCTTTTTACCATTCACTCGATTCCTGCCCTTTGGCCCCATTTCCGCGATAGCATCATCGCCAAAGCCAGGTGACGCCACCGGCCGCTGACGCAGGCTCGTCCGTTTTGACCTCGAAGCCGAACTTCGATACCATGTCTGTTATGAACGAAGAAAGTCATTCACCAACCATCATCTCGCAGCCGCATCATCCCCGCGGCACCCTGTCTCCCGATGCCCGCATCATTCGGCCGGAAGACCAACCGCAAAGCTATAGCCTCATCCCCTCGCCGGCCCGCCCCGTGCGTCCACTGCCCCAGGTCCAGACATCCCCCTCTGTGGCCGGGCAACTGATGGGCGAGATGTTCGGGACTATCTTGCCCGCCATTTTCATCGCCGTGCTCATCCATCTGTTTTTGGCCCAGGCCACCCGCGTCGAAGGCTACAGCATGGAACCCACATTGTACGGCCATCAGCGTTTGATCATCGAAAAGTTATCCTATCACTTTCATCCCCCCCAGCGGGACGATATCGTCGTCGTGCGTGTAGATGGCTTTGGCAAAGAAATGCTCATCAAACGCGTGATTGGGCTTCCGGGTGAGAAAGTCGAAGTACGAGATGGCAAGGTATTCATCAACGATGTACCGCTCTCTGAGCCCTATCTCGATAAAACCATGCGCGGGCAATATCCGCCCACGATCATCCCCAAGGACACCATCTTTGTGATGGGTGATAATCGCAACAATTCCAATGACTCGCGTTCATTTGGTCCCGTCGCCATCAAGGATGTGGTTGGCCGCGCCTGGCTGCGCTATTGGCCTTTATCCGATTTCAGTCTTATGCACTGAGCTCCTCTTCTGTAGAACATGATCAGGCAATCATGAACACACGCTGGTCGGCTATCACAAAATGGATGGTGCTCGTGTTCGGTGTGGTGGTCAGCATCTGGTTGTTATTCAGCTTCAGCCAGGCGATAGCCCCCACCTTGATTGCCGTTATCCTGGCCTATTTACTCAACCCACCCACCAACTGGCTCTGCCGTCGGGTGGGTTGGCCGCGAGGGCTGGCTGTGATCGTGATCATCATCATCGCCGTCTTGTTGCTGGCGTTGGCCCCCGTAATCATCACACCCAGCCTGGTGGCGATTATATCCAACATCGATCTGGATATCACCAGTTTTTTGCCGTTCTTGCAAAATGTAGCAGGGCAATCCTTGCATCTGGGGCCGATTACACTCAGCTTTGCCGATCTCATCCAGCAGTTTCAGCAGGAGTTTCAGGCCATGCTGGCGCCGTTGGCCACAGGAGCCTTACAATTCGCGTCGGGGCTGGCCATCAGCCTGTATTGGGCCGTGTACATTGTGGTGTTGATGTTTTGGCTGCTCAAGGATAGCTACCGTCTGGAAGGATGGATGTTTGGCCATATTCCCCCCACGTATCGAAACGAGGTGGGGCAGTTGCTGCATGAGATGGGAAGCATCTGGGGCAGTTTCTTCCGCGGGGAAATTGTGCTGGGCGTGGCGGTGGGCGCCCTGGTGGGGGTGAGTATGTGGATTTTGGGGCTGCCGAATGTTTTGTTGTTAGCGCTGATTTCGGGTCTGATGGAATTTGTGCCCACGATTGGCCCGGTGCTGGCAGCGATGGTAGGCGTGTTGGTGGCACTGGTGTTTGGTTCTTCGTGGTTGCCCCTGAACCCGTTAATTATGGCCGTGGTTGTGGCCATTGTTTACATCATTGTTTTTCAGTTCGAGCAGATTTATTTGTTGCCGCGTATTGTGGGCCGTCGTGTGCGTCTGCATCCGGCCGTGGTCTTTGCCGGCACGATCATCGGCGCCAGCCAAATCGGCCTGATGGGGGTGTTGATCGCCGCACCGGTCATGGCTTCGGTGCGCTTGTTTGGGGGCTACGTTTATCGTAAGTTGTTGGATATGGAGCCCTTTGCAGAGAAGGATGAGAGCGATACAGTGGGCCTGGCCTGGAGGGGCACGATCCGCGGGCAACCCGTGGCAGCAGTGCTTTTTGATCTGGACGGTACGCTGATTGATACCGATGATGCCATGCTACAGCGATGGGCCCGGCGCCTGGGACCCCTCCAGCGGTTGTTTCCCCACCGGGATGCGATTCCCTTTTTGCGGCACTGGCTGATGCTGGCCGAAGGTCCGATCAACTGGCTGTTGACGCAATTTGACCGGCTGAGTCTCGATGATGAGGCCTTGCGCCTGAACCGCTGGTTACAAACCATGTTGGGGCTAAAATCGCCTACCGACATGGTGTTGATCCCCGGTGTAGCCGAGATGCTGACCACCTTGCGCCAAGATTATCGCCTGGCCCTCGTCACCTCCCGTGGCCGCGCCAGCACAGAACATTTTCTGCAGAGCACAGGCCTGGACGGGATGTTCGAACTGGTGATCACCGCCGATGACGTACGGCGCTTGAAGCCACATCCCGAGCCGGTGTTGACCGCAGCGGCAGGGCTGGGTCTGGCGCCTGAGCAATGTGTGATGGTGGGGGATACCACGGTAGATATTTATGCCGCCCGCGCTGCCGGGGCGCGAACCGCCGGGGTGTTGTGTGGTTTTGGTAGCCGCCGCGACCTCGAGTCGGCCGATCTGGTGTTGGAGAGCACTGCCGATTTGACGCAGTGGCTGTAGGGAAGAAGTGGAGAGTAAGGGATCAGTGGTCAGACGGGCTGCGAATTCGATTTACAGTGCGGGCAAGGTATCGGGGCTGGTTCCCAGCCAGATGTTGTCGATGAGCCGGGCTTTGCCGGCAAAGGGTACGGCCAATGAGAGCAGTGCGGGGCCGGTGATGAGACCCGGGATTTCGGTCAGGGTCTCGAGATCGGCAGCGCTGATATATTCGGGCCGGGCCAGCGGTTCCTGGGCCAGCACATCGCGCATGATCTCCCGCAGGCGCTCGGCGCACCGTTCACCGGCATCGTAGGCGCTTTGCGCCGCCTGCAACGCCTGATACAGCACACCCGCGCCCTGCCGCTCCTCGGCGCTGAGATAGTTGTTGCGCGAGCTCATGGCCAGTCCATGCGCCTCGCGCACCGTGGGGCAAATGATCATCTGCAAAGCGAAGTTGAGATCGGCCACCATGCGCCGCAGGATCAATGCTTGCTGGGCATCTTTCTGGCCAAAGTAGGCACGCGTGGGGCGTGTGAGATGAAAGAGCTTGCTGACGATGGTGGTGACGCCGCGGAAGTGCCCTGGCCGCCGGGCGCCTTCCAGTTGTTGGGGCAGTTCGCTGAGCTCGACCCAGGTTTGGTAACGGGGCGGGTAGAGTTCGTCGTTCGAGGGAGCAAAGACATAGTCGACCTGTGCCTCGCGCAAGAGAGCAAGATCGTGTTCGAGATCGCGGGGGTAGGTGCCGAGGTCTTCGTTGGGGCCGAATTGGCTGGGATTGACGAAGATGCTGACGATGACGATGTCGTTTTCGCAGCGAGCCCGGCGAACCAGCGACAGGTGCCCTTCGTGCAGATAGCCCATGGTGGGCACCAGGCCGATGCTCGAGGTCAGGTTGCGGCGAAGTGCTTGCATGGCGGATACGGTGGAGATGATTTGCATGATGGATTTTAGCGTTGAGAGGCGTAGAGGGCTGCAATCTCCGAGGAGAGATGAGCAGCATGGTCTTCGGTGGGAAAGGTGCTTGCGCGCACTTCCTGGCAGTATTGGCCGATGGCCTGACGAATCGTGGCGCCGACTTCGGCGTAGCGACGGGCATGTTTGGGCTGGAAGTCTTCGAGCAGGCCCAGGATGTCGTGGAAGACTTGCACCTGGCCATCGCAATGCGGGCCGGCGCCGATGCCGATGGTGGGGATGGGGATGGCGGTGCTGATGGCGGCAGCCAGTTCGATGGGCAGCAGTTCCAGCACCAGGGCAAAGGCTCCCGCCTCGCTGAGACGATGGGCATCGGCCATGAGTTGCCCGGCTTCGGCGGCGCTGCGCCCTTGCACCCGCCAACCCCCAAGCTGATTCACACTTTGGGGCGTGAGGCCGATGTGTCCCATGACGGGGATGCCATTGATCACCAGGCGGCGCACGGTTTCGGCCATGTGGACGCCGCCTTCGAGCTTGACGGCCTGGGCGCCGCTTTCTTGCAGCACGCGCCCGGCATTGGCCAGAGCCTGTTCGGGAGATATCTGGTAGGTCATAAATGGCATGTCTGTCACCACCAGGGTGTCGGGGGCGCCACGCACCACGGCCCGGGTATGGTAGATCATGTCGTCGAGGGTGACGGGCAGGGTGTTGTCGTATCCCTGGATGACCATCCCCAGGCTGTCCCCCACCAGGATCATGTCTACGCCGGCGCTCTGGGCGAATTGGGCAGAGGTGTAATCATAGGCGGTGAGCATGACGATGGGCTCTCCGCGGTTTTTTTTAGTTTGCATATGAAGGATGGTCGTTTTCATGGGAATCTCCATCAATAAGAGACGTGTGGTTCCTGAGGGGGTTTTTGCTATGAATTTGTCTGGGGGTGGGAATTGCTGAGCGTCCGGGTCAGAAGAGCGATACTTTCAGGGCTGAGTTGTTGCTGGTCGGCGACCAGGGGCATACTGGCCTGCGCCAATGCTTGATACAGGGGCAGTAGTTGCGGAAGCTGCTGCGTCAGCGCCTGTTGATGAGAAACAAGGGTGCCGACATCGCCCCGGCTGAGGGGCCCGGTCAGCGCCTGGGGTAGACCTGGCTGGTCGAGATTGGCGACAGCGCCACGGGCCAGCGGCAACAGTGCCTGCACGGCCTGGGGTTGGTCGATGCCGAGTGCTGCAAAAATGTGCACGGCCTGGGCAAAACAGGTGACAAGGTAGTTGCTGGCGAACACGGCCGCGGCATGATAGAGGGCTTTGGCCTCGTCGGGTATGATCAGGGAATGCCCGCCCAGATCATGTACCAATTGCTGCAAGACAGGCATGAGGCTGGGATGTCCACTGAGGCCGAAATACGTGCCCGGCAGCCGTTCGATGCCGGTGCTGGTGTCGCTGATGCTCTGCAGGGGGTGCAGGGTGCCGGTGAGGGCACCGGCGGCGGCCGCGTGCTGTAAGATGGAGGCGGGATGGAGGCCGGAATGATGAACGACGCCCATTTCCGGGCGCCAGGCGGCGGCGCCGGCGGCATCGACGGCAGCGATGGCGTCGTCGGGGACGGCGATCAACACGAGATCGGCGTCAGCAACGAGGCTGGGGATGTCAGGCGCGACGATGGCTTGCGTGCGTGTGGCCAGGGCCCGGGCCCTGGCGGCGCTACGATTATACACAGCGCCAATGCTGTAGCCCGCGCGGTAGGCGGCTATTCCCAGCGTCTGACCAACCCGACCTGCGCCGATAATGCCGAGCCGGGGCAGTTTGGGGGCGGTCATGGGATGGGGGTGGCCACGATGTCGGCAGCTTCCATCAGGTCTTCATCAATCGTGATCGAACCGATGTCGTGCAAGTCGGCGTCGCTAACCGTAGGGCGATGTATTTTGCTTTTGAAGAGGATGCGTGATGTCATGATGTGGTAGGTGGAGAGAAGGGGGGATTTTGGGCATAGAAAAAACCACAGATCGCAGACCTGTGGACGAGGGGAGTACGGGGATTATTCGCCGTCTCGGTCTGCAAGATCCGAGCGAACTGTTGGGTTTGGAGGGAAAGACAGGCTCATCGCTGTTGCCAGTCGATGGCACCCTTATCATAGCAGAAAGGAAGCAGCAGTTCAAATCAGGGCTAACAGGGGTGCTCTCCCCACCCGCTGTTCCCGACCGATCTTCTGCCCTGATGCTTTTTCGTGGTAGACTGAATCCATGAATGTCTATCTGACCACCCTCGGGTGTCGTCTCAACGAAGCCGAAATCGAACGGTGGGCGCGGCAGTTTCAGGCGGCCGGGCATGTGGTGACAAGTAGCCCGCAGCAGGCGCATGTGATCGTGCTGAACAGTTGTGCGGTTACGGCCGAAGCCGCGCGCAAGTCCCGGCAGTTTGTCAACCGTCTGCATCGCCTGAATCCCCAGGCGTCGTTGGTGGTTAGCGGCTGTTATGCGACGCTGGAGCCTGACAAGACGGCGCAGTTGCTGGGCGTAGACACTGTGATTGGGAATCAGGAGAAGGATGATCTGGTGGCACTGCTCGACCGACAGATCGACTGGCGTACCATGCCTGCCCTGGCGACGGAGCCCGATAGCCGGCATCTTTTTCCGGGCGGACGCACCCGCGCCTTTATCAAGGTGCAGGATGGCTGTCGTAATCGCTGTACGTATTGCATTGTCACCATTGTCCGCGGCCAGGAGCGTAGCCGGGCGATTGCCGATGTGGTGGAAGAGGTGCGGTCCCTGCATAGCATGGGCCATCAGGAAGTGGTGCTCACAGGCGTGCATCTGGGCGGATACGGATACGATAGGGGCACGGATCTGCAGGCGTTGGTGCAGGCTGTGCTGCAGGAGACGGATCTCCCGCGCCTGCGCCTGTCTTCGCTGGAGCCGTGGGACCTCCCCCAGGGCTTTTTTGATTTGTGGCAAAATCGGCGTCTGATGCCGCACTTGCATTTGCCGCTGCAAAGTGGCTGCGATGCCACGTTGCGGCGCATGGCCCGGCGTTGCGACACTGCCGGTTATGCAGCATTGGTGCAAGATGCACGTGCCGCTATCCCCGATCTTATGCTTACCACCGATCTCATTGTGGGATTCCCGGGTGAGACAGACGCCGAATGGCAGGCTACGCTTGAGTTTGTGCAGCAGATCGGCTTTGCGCACATGCACATTTTCAGCTTTTCTCCGCGTTCGGGGACAACGGCGGTGCGTTTGCCCGGCAGGGTGCCTGCGGATGTCAAGAAGCGACGCAGCGCCGAGATGCACGCCCTGGCTGCCACCATGAAAGCGGCTCATCTCACTCGGGCATTAGGCCAAACCCGGCCGGTGCTGTGGGAAGGCGAGGGGGTAGAATTAGCGGGGCAGCAGCGGCGCTGGACCGGCTACACCGACCATTATCTGCGCGCCGAGGCGATGGTTCCGGACACGATGACCCTAACCAACACCATTCACGATGCCCGATTGCTGGCGCTTGCCGGCGACCCCCCTGATCATGTGCTGGTTAGCCTCGAGCTGGAGACCTGACAGGTTCCAGCCCGGATCCTGGCGCTTGCCGGCGATCCCCCTGATCATGTGCTGGTTAGCCTCGAGCTGGGAACCTGTCAGGTCCAGACGGCAAGAAGCCAGTCTGCCAGCCGCAACAAAACGCACCGCAGCCCTCGTCCGTCAGGCTCATCTAAACAGATGCGACGAATAGACTCAGGTAAGCGTAAGCGGGGTCAGCGAAGGGGCAAAGTCGGGCCCGCGGGTGATTTCCCAGGGATAGATGATCCAGCGGTCGGTGACGGCGCCATAATAATCGGGGACGCGTTCGCGGAACCGTGACCGTTGGGGCTTGTAGTGCAACACACAGGTGCGCGGTTCCCCACCAGCCATCTTTACCCGACCGCGTACCGAGTTGATCGTGCGGCCACTGTCCCACACATCATCGACAATGAGCACCCGGCGGTCTTGTAACAGAGCATCATCCGGGAATTGTAAGAATGCGGGCCAGGCGAAAGGTTCAAGCTGGGGGTCGGGGGTAAAGGCGACTGCCGCCGTGACCACATCCGAAATATCCAGCGTTTCGGCCAGCATACCTCCGGGGATGATACCTCCGCGGGTGATCATCATCAGCACATCGAATTCCCCGGCCACCTGGGGGAGGATTTGATCAAGCAAAGCTTCGACATCTTGCCAGCCCAGTTCTTCGGTTTGCATGCTCATCTCCTACTTGGATTGGGCGGATTGAGTTGGGCCAGACGGCTGCTTCACGGCTCAGCGCCTTTGAGCCTTGTGCATCACGGCCAGCTTGACGCGTAATTCCGACAATTCGGCGTCGGCGGGCCAGGCTTTTTCGAATTGATCGAAGTCCCGCAGATGTTGTTCCATTTCGACGCCGCCCTTATCCTGGCGCTGGGTTTGCTGATATTGTGTGAGTGCCGCGTCGTGATCGCCTTGCAGCCACGTAACAATAGCTTGATTGTAGGGTGCACGCAGGAATTCGGCATCTTTGGCGATACACTGTGCCAGATCGATGTGCGCTTGCGGCAGATCGTGCAGCAGGATGTTGAGGAAGCCGCGGTTGTTGTAGACTTCGGCGTAGTCGGGATTGAGTTCAATGGCCCGGCTGAAGGCATCGCGGGCATCGGTGAGCCGTTCATCGAAGTAGTAGAGATAGCCCAATGAAGCGAAAATATCGTCGCTTTCTTTGCCGCCGGCGACGGCGGCTTCGAGCGCACTCAAGGCCTCTGGCGAGCGATTGGCTTTGTAATAGGCAAAACCCAACGCCGCCTGGTAGTCGGCGTTTTCGGGCTCGGCAGCTACCGCATTGCGCAGATTGGCAATAGCCTGGGGTAATTGCCCCATGTCGGCCTGTAGAGAGCCCAGGTGATAGTGAGGCAAAGGGTTGCTGGGATCGAGTCCGATAGAACGCTTGAAAGAGCGCACGGCGTCGCGGGGTTGTTCCAACGCCATATAGGTGAGGCCCAGGGCTGTGTGTACGGCTGCGGTGTCGGGGAGCTCGGGCGCCAGTCGGCGCATGGTTTTGCGTGCTTGTTTCAAATCGGTCTGGGCGAGAGCGGTGATGTCGTCCAGTTGTTGATTGGGGGTGGTGGTCATGGTTTTTCGCTTTTAAGGAGAGATTGGGTGCTGGCATTCGTGTGCTCAGCTTTCATCTTACTGCAATGCAGGTGCAAGCAACGTAAAGGCGCTACCTGAGCGCTTGTCTGGAATTGAGCTCCGCAAGGGGGTCAGAAACACCTCAAGCGCCGAGATATCGGTGACCACCTTCCGAAAGTCAAAATGGGAATTCTTCTTTAGACGGTTCCTTAGTCATTGTACACTAAACGCACCGCAATGCTGAAAAAACACGTGATTCACCGCGTCGACAATGCCCGTTATACAGTATCAATCAGCCCGGCAACCCCGCAAACATGGCTGCAAGCTGCTATCACAAACGGGACTCGTGGGCCGAGGCCGCTGCGGCGTCTGTGCAGGCGCAGATGAGAAAGTGAGATGGATGTTGGTGCCGGTGCGACGCACCCAATCATTCCGAATCAATTGACCCGACAAGCGAATCACGTTTATACTAAGGAATCGTCCAAAGAAAAGGGCCCTTTTTTGACATCCGGGAGGTAGTCATCAGTGCTGCCGGCACCGAAATATCGGTGACCACCTCCCGAAGGTTCATTCTAGACAAACACTAAGAAGCCGGGCTACCGGCCCCATGTGCTCATAAAACCATCTCCCCCCCTGAGTTATATCCCACCATGACGACAACTCCCGCCCCCAGTACCCAATCCACCTTCGATCCGCTCGATTGGGTCAGCATCGAACCCAGCTATGCCCAACTCGAGGCCACCACGCTGACAACCGCCAATGTGAGGGACTGGCTCCAGCAATGGAGCGATGTGGCCGCCGTCATCCACGAAGCCAGCGCTCAAATCTATCGCCAGATTTCCGAAGACACCGCCGATGAGCAAGCCGATGCTCGCTATCGGCACCTTGTCAAAGAGATTCTGCCTGCTGTCAGTCAGGCCGAACAAAGACTCAAACAAAAATGGCTGGCCCTCGAAAACTACCAGCCCACCCCCGAAACCGCCATCATTTGGCGCAAATTTCGGGCCGAAGCTGACATTTTTCGCCACGAAAACGTGCCCATCATCAGCGAACTGCATCTGCTCGACAAACAGTACGACGAGATCATTGGTGGGTTGAGCATCGAATGGCAGGGCGAGCAAAAAACCATTCCTGCCGCCGAAGTCCTGCTGGCCGATAGCGACCGCAGCCAACGGCAGCGAGTGTGGCGTCTGGCCCTGGCAGCCTTTCTGGAACGACGAGAGCATCTCAACCAGCTCTTTTTACAACTACTGCAGCGCCGTCGTCGCCTGGCAGTCAATGCCGGATTGAAGGACTTCCGCAGTTATCAATGGTTGGCCCAGGGCCGCTTCGACTACACCCCCGCCGACGCCGCCACCTTTCACGATGCCATCGAGAGCGAGGTTGTCCCCCTGGCGACCGAACTCTATCGGGAAACCGCCCATGATCTCAATCTTCCATCCTTGCGACCATGGGAGACCAGCATCAACAGCCCCTGGAACACCACCGTCGATCCTGAAAGCGAGCCCCTGCACCCCTTCCAAACCGCAGCCGAGCTGGAAGACACAGTCCATCGCATCTTCCAACAACTGAACCCTGCGGTCGGCGCCTGTTTTGGGGACATGCGTCAGGGCTGGCTCGATCTGGCTTCACGGCCCCACAAAGCCCCCGGCGGCTACTGCAACAGCTTCCCGGTCAGCGGCCGGCCCTACATCTTTATGAGCGCTGCCGGCTCCCACCGAAACGTACGCACGCTGCTGCACGAAGGCGGCCATGCCTTTCATTTTGCCCAGTCCTATCGCCAGCAATCACTGGTCTGGAACTACGATGCCCCCCTGGAATTCGCCGAAGTGGCATCCATGTCGATGGAACTGCTGACCATTCCTTACTGGTCAAAAGACCAGGGTGGTTTTTACGACGAACATGATCTGCGCCGCGCCATTGCCGAACAACTGCGCGGCATCGTTTTCTTCTTCCCCTACATGGCCGTCATGGATGCGTTTCAGCATTGGCTGTACACCGAAGCCCCGGCCGATGTCGACGCCTCGCACCTCGATCGCACATGGAGCCAGCTTTGGGATCGCTTCATGCCCGGCATCGACTACACGGGCCTGCAGGCCGAAAAAGAGACAGGCTGGCATCGCAAAGGACACATCTTTGGTGTGCCTTTCTATTACATCGAATACGGTCTGGCGCAGCTAGGCGCCCTGCAGATCTGGCGCAATGCCCTCAGCGATCCCCAAAAGGCCTTACACGATTACCAGCACGCCCTGGCCCTGGGCTACACCCGTTCTCTGCCCGAACTCTTCGCGGCTGCTGGGGCCAGATTTGCTTTTGACCGGGCCACGATGCACGAGTTGATATCGCTGGTGCGGCAGCAGTTGCATACGCTTGGCTAAGTGTTTGGCTAGCGAAGCCTCACCTCAGACCGACAGGAAGAAAATGCTGATAACGCGGTCAGCTTTTTACGCCGAGACGCCGAGAAAGAAAAAGAGCCCTTTATCATCAGCTTCGGTCATCCGCAGCGCAGGATTTTGCCCCGTGAGCCAGCCAACCCGCCGCAACACACTATCAAGCTCCCTCCCTCCCACCACCACACACACATGGCACACCACGAATTAACCCCCCGCCAAAAGCTGGATTTGTACTATTGGATGCGCCTGACGCGCACCTTTGACGACCGCATGTTGGCGCTCTGGAAACAAGGGCGAGGGCTCGGTGGCGCTTTCAGCCAGCGCGGACACGAGGCCATCAGCGTGGGCGCGGCGTATGCCATGCACCCGGATGATATCGTCGCCCCCATGCACCGCGACCTGGGCTGCTATCTCATACGCGGCATCACCCCGTCGCGCATCTTCGCCAACCTGCTGGGCCGCGAGACCGGTGTTACCCATGGTCGCGACGCCAACCTGCATGGCATGGGCGATCTCGAACACGGCATCATCGGCTTTATTAGCCATCTGCCACAGTCACTTCCCGTCGCCCTGGGCGTTGCCATGAGCTTTCGCTACCGGCACGAAGCAGGCGCCGCCATCACCTTCACGGGAGACGGCGCCAGCAGCGCCGGGCTCTTCCACGAAGTGCTCAACATGGCCGCTGTCTTCAATGCCCCCCTTGTCGTCATCGTCGAAAACAACCAATACGCCTATTCCACGCCGCTGGCTCAGCAGACTAAAGTGCCCGATATTGCCACCCGCGCCGCCGGCTACGGCCTGCCGGGTGTGATCGTCGATGGCAACGATGTCGAAGCCGTGTACAGCGTCGTGCGTGAGGCGCTTGACCGCGCGCACAATGGCGACGGCGCCACCTTCATCGAAGCCAAAACCATGCGCATGCTCGGCCATGCCATCCATGATGGCGCCGAATATGTGCCCCGCGAGCTGCTGGCCGAGTGGGAAGCCAAAGATCCGCTACGACGTTACGCCGCTGTTATCGAACAGGCCGGCATTGCCGATGCCGTGGAGCTGGACGAGATCGGCGAACGCTGTCAGCGCGAAATCGAATCCGCCATTGATTTTGCCGAAGCCAGCCCCTGGCCCGACCCCACAACTGTTAGCGAAGGCGTCTACGCCCCCTGACTTTTGGCCCCCACCCTTTGCGGCTTGGCGAGAGGTCTTTGCGTTAAACAATCTGGCTCAACCGGATATCAGGGGTCTCACAGTGACCTCCACGAAATCCAAAAGAACCAACAATCTCTGCGTACCCAGCGGCCACTGCGTTGAAAACTTTTGCAGGAGAGCCAAATCCATGACCGAAACAACCACCAATTTTGGATTCACCGACGCTGCCCCCGACGACGATCGCCAACAGATGAGCTATATCGCCGCCATCAGCGAAGCCCTGCGTCTGGAAATGCGCCGTGACCCCAATGTCTTCATTTTGGGCGAAGATGTTGGGGGTGAGTTCGGTGGCGCCTTCAAAGTCACCAAAGGCTTCGCAGCCGAATTCGGCCCCGAACGCGTCATCAACACCCCCCTGGCCGAGCTCGGCTTCACCGGCATGGCCACCGGCATGGCCCTGATGGGCTTGCGACCCGTCATCGAGATGCAATTTGCCGACTTCATCAGCACCGCCTTCGATAGCATTGTGCAATTTGCGGCCACCACCCACTATCGCTGGGGGAGCGCCGTGCCCTGGGTGATCCGCGCCCCCGCGGATGGCGGCATTCGCTCCGGCCCCTTCCACAGCCAAAACCCCGAGGCCTGGTTCATCCATACACCCGGCCTCAAGGTGGTGGCGCCGGCTACCCCGGCTGATGCCAAAGGCCTGCTCATCGCCGCCATTCGCGACAACAACCCGGTCATCTACTTCGAAAGCAAGCCCCTCTATCGTTCTCTCAAAGGCTATGTGCCGCCAGGCGACATCCTCGTGCCTATCGGCAAAGCCAATCTCGTGCGCGCCGGCGACGATCTCAGCATCATCACCTACGGCGCCCAGCTACGCGAGGCACTCGAGGCAGCCAACAGGCTCGCCCAGGACGGTATCGAAGTCGACGTACTCGATCTGCGCACACTGAAGCCGCTGGATGAAGACGCCATTCTCAGCACCGCCCGCAAAACCGGCAAAGTGCTGATCGTGCACTCGGCCAATCGCCTGCTGGGGCTGGGCGCCGAAGTAGCCGCCCTCATTGCCGAACAGGCCTTCACCTGGCTCGACGCTCCCATCACTCGTCTGGGCGGGCTCGACACCCCCGTGCCCTTCAGCCCGCCACTCGAAGATGCCTATCGGCCCGACGCCGACAAAATCGCCCGGGCCGCAAAGGAGTTAGTCGCCTTTTGAGCACCGCCCCACGCCTGCTCGTCAACGGTTGGTTCTGGGGACAGAGCACCACCGGCTCCGGGCAATATCTACATGGCCTGCTGACGCATCTGCCGGCAGCCCTACCCGGCTGGCAAATCTTGCTCCTGCGCCCCCAACGCCCCCCGCTTGGCTTGCCCCTCCCCGCCACCGACACACCCGTGCCGCCCGGCATTGCCGAACAGCGTCTGGCTTGGCCTCGTTGGGCTCGTGGCGCCCGCCTGGTAAAATTGCTGTGGGAGCAAATGACCCTGCCGGGCACCTGCCGCCGCTGGCAGGGCGATGTCCTTTGGACGCCTTACTGGGGCTCGCCCCTGATGAGCGCTTGTACCAACGTCGTCACCATTCACGATCTTATTCCCTTGCTTCTGGATGACTATGCCACCAAGATCACGGCCCGCGCCTACAACCGCCTGGTCAGCCTCAGCGCCCGCGGCGCCGCCGCAGTCCTCACCGTCAGCCAGGCCGCCGCCGCGGATATTCAGCGACATCTTCGCATCCCACCCGCGCAAATTCATGTCACCTACGAAGCCCTCGGCTCTCCCCACGCTCCCGTCACCGACGCCGTCACTTTGGCCGACGTACGGGCGCGTTATCAGCTCCCCCCACGATTTTTGTTCTACCTGGGTGGCTTCGATCCGCGCAAAAACGTACCGTTGCTTCTGCGGGCCTACCGCCAGGCCTGCAACATGCGGCCCGACTTGCCGCCCCTCCTGCTCGCCGGCAAACTTCCCGATCCCGCCAATGCCTGGTTGACCGATCCCCGGCCCTGGATCGAACGCCTGACCCTGCAAAAACAGGTGCGGCTGCTGGGCTTCGTGCCCGATGCCGACAAACCTGCCCTGTACAGTCTGGCCGATCTGTTCCTCTTCCCTTCCCGTTACGAAGGCTTCGGGCTCCCCCCGCTCGAAGCCCTGGCCTGCGGCACACCGGCACTGGTGAGCGACAGCAGCAGCCTGCCCGAAGTCGTTGGCACCACCCTGGCGCCGGTGCCTGTTGCTGACGAAACCGCACTGGCCCCGGCCATTTTACAGGCACTCGACCATCCTCCTGCCCCCGAATCCCTTTTGGCCCAGGCCGCCCGTTTCGACTGGAAAAACACCGCTACCCTCACAGCCC
>JAADGC010000106.1:0-5849 GCA_013152585.1 Chloroflexota bacterium | reverse complement strand
CCATCACTATGTCTCTGATCGATACCCTCAATCCCCCCCAACGCCAGGCTGTAACCACCACCGCCGGCCCCGTGCTGGTGCTGGCAGGTCCTGGATCGGGCAAAACCCGCGTACTCACCCACCGCATCGCCTATCTCATCGACGAACTCGGGGTCGAACCCTGGCGCATCATGGCGGTCACCTTCACCAACAAAGCTGCGGATGTCATGCGTGAGCGCACCGAAGCCCTGCTGGGCCATTACGATGGCTTGCGCGGACTCACCATCGGTACCTTCCACCGCATCTGTGCACGCATGTTGCGGGTGCAGGCTGAACATATCGGAATCAACCCCCGCTACGTCATATTCGATAGCGATGATCAAATCCAGGTGATCAAGCAAGCCCTGCGCGATCTCAACATCGACGAAAAACGCTATCGTCCCCGGTCAGTGCACAGCGCCATCTCCCGCGCCAAGAATGAGCTTATCCTGCCCGCCGACTATCCCACCTCCACCTATTTTGATGAGATCGTCCAGCGCCTGTACAGGCGCTATCAAGAACTCCTGACCCTGAGCAATGGGCTCGACTTCGACGATCTGCTGATGAAAACCGTCTTCATGCTGCGCGACACCCCCGACATTCGCGAACAATACCAGCGCCGTTACGAATACATCCTCGTCGACGAGTTTCAGGATACCAACACCGCCCAATACACCCTTGTCCAATTGCTATCGGGCGGTTATCGCAACGTGTTTGTCGTGGGCGACGAAGATCAGTCCATTTACAGGTTCAGGGGCGCAGACTATCGCAATGTAGATCGTTTTCGCAAAGATTTCCCCGGCGCTACCATCATCATGCTGGAGCAGAATTATCGCTCCACCCAAACCATTCTCGACGCCGCCAACGCCGTCATCAGTCGCAATCGCCATCGCACCCCCAAAAAACTTTTCACCGACCACGGCCAGGGCGAAGCGATCATGATTCATCAGGCCTACGACGAACACGAAGAGGGCGACTTCATCCTGGACGAAATTGCCCGCTTGCAACAACAAGGGGTTGCCAACCCTGGTGATTGCGCCATCATGTACCGCACCAACGCCCAGTCCCGCTCCATCGAAGAGGCTTTCATTCATCGCGGCATGCCCTATCGGCTGGTGGGAGCCACCCGCTTTTACCATCGCCGCGAAGTCAAAGACATCCTGGCCTACGTGCGCCTGGTACAAAACCCCGACGACGATGTCAGCATGGGGCGCATCATCAATGTGCCCCCCCGGCGCATCGGCGCCAGCACCGTGAATCGGTTGAATCGCTGGGCTGCCTCTCAGCAGATCAGCATGTATCGGGCATTGTGCATCCTGGGAGGCGCTACCACTTCTTCCCCTGGCACACATCCCTTTAGCAAACGCGCCCTCAGCGCCCTGCTCCACTTCTATGCCAAACTGCAGGATTGGATTGAAGTGCGCAACAGCATCACCCCCGCCCAACTGCTCGATCGTATTTTCGACGAGTCCGGCTATCCGGGGTGGCTGCGGGATGGGAGCGAGGAAAACGAAGATCGTTGGGCCAACGTCCTCGAGTTGCGCACGGTCAGCACCGGCTACGACGAAATGCCCACCGACACCGCACTCGACACTTTTTTGGAAGAAGTCTCGCTCGTCAGCGATGTCGACAATTACGAGGCCGGCGCCGATGCCCCCACCTTGCTTACCCTGCACGCGGCCAAAGGCCTGGAATTTGGCGCCGCCTTCATTGTTGGCTGCGAAGACGGACTCCTGCCCCATGCCAATTCGTTCGAGGACCCCGAAAGCATGGAAGAAGAACGCCGTCTGGCCTATGTGGGCATAACCCGCGCCAAAAAACGTCTGTATTTGCTCCATACTTTTCGTCGTTCCACCTGGGGCCGCAGCGATATCTCCATCCCCTCCCGCTTCCTGCGCGACATCCCCAAACGGCTCAGTCTCGGTAGCGCCCGCACCGACTCGGCTGCCCAGCGCATGAGCACATGGAAATCAGATTCCTCTCCCGCCCCCACTCCCTCCCCGCCTTCACGAACGCGTTCTCAACCGCCCAGCCGCCCCACCCCTGCCAGTGGCTTCGGAAAAACACAACAATTCACGTCCGGACAACGCGTGCGTCATGCCAAATTCGGTGAAGGCACCGTCATCAGCTCGCGTCTCACCGGTGATGATGAAGAAGTCGCCGTCGCCTTCTTGGGCAAGGGCGTCAAACGCCTGCTTGCCTCCTATGCCCGACTTGAAACACTGTAACCACCATGATCCGTAAACGACTTCCTTTCACCCTGCTAGCTATTTTTTTCCTCAGCCTGAGCCTATGGCTGGCGCTTAGCGCCCGGCCCGTCACCCTGGCTGAGCCCCGGCTCGATCCCGTGGTGCAGGCCGCCATCAGCGCCCAAGGTGGCGCCGATGTCCTGATCGTGTTGGGCGATCTACCCGATCTCAGCCCGGCGTATCAGCTTCCCACCAAGGCCGAGCGCGGTCGTTGGGTATACGACACCCTGCGCCGACATGCTCGCCAGAGCCAGCGCCGGGTGGTCGGGGTGCTGCAGGCTGCCGGAGTGCCGTATCAGCCATTCTGGTCCGTCAACGCAATCCATGCCCAACTCGATGCCCCCACGCTGGCCCGTGTTTTGGCCTTGCCCGAAGTTCGCCGCGTGCAAGACAATCCCGTCCTCCGCGGCTTGCTCCCGCAGCCACCTGTTGCCCAGGCCGACTCCAGCCCCACCGCCCTGCCTTGGGGCATCCAGCGCGTGCAAGCCCCCTGGGCCTGGGATCAGGGCTACACCGGGGCGGGGGTGGTCGTTGCCGGCCAGGACACCGGCTATAATTGGGATCATCCGGCGCTCAAACGCTCCTTTCGCGGCTACGATCCCATCTCCGATACCGTCACCTTTAGCACCACCTGGCACGATGCCATCCACACCGATATTCCCCCCGCCGATCTCGGCAACATCTGCGGGTACGACAGTCCCGCCCCCTGCGATGACCACGGCCATGGCACGCACACCATGGGCACCATGGTGGGCAACGATCTCGATCCTGCTGACCCCAACTGGCCCGCCGGTGCCCCCCATGCCGTGGGCGTGGCGCCCGGGGCCAAGTGGATCGCCTGTCGGAATATGGATAACGGTTGGGGGCAGCCCGCCACTTATATCGAATGCTTCGAATGGTTTACCGCCCCCTACCCACCCGGTGGCGATCCCCTCCGCGATGGTGACCCCACCCAGGCGCCGGACGTGATCAACAATTCCTGGGGTTGTCCTCCCGGAGAAGGCTGCACCGCTGACGTGCTGAACATCATCGAACCGGCACTCGATGCCGCGGACGCGGCGGGCATTGTGGTGGTGGTTTCGGCCGGGAACACAGGCTCTTCGTGTAGTTCCATCCTGGCACCCCCGGCGCTGTACCCCCATGCGCTGTCCCTCGGTGCCACCGACAGCCAGGATCGCATCGCTTCTTTCAGCAGCCGAGGACCCATTGTGTACAACGGTGAAACCCGTAGTGGCCCTGCTGTCAGCGCTCCCGGCGTGGACGTGCAATCCAGCATCCCCGGAGGCGGCTATGCCAACTATCAGGGTACCAGCATGGCTTCGCCTCACGCTGTCGGCGTGATTGCCCTGCTGCTTTCGGCGGCGCCGCAACTGCGGGGCCAGACCGATCTAATCAAGGCCATCATCCGCCAATCGGCCGATCCGGTCATCGATTACGTCTGCGGCGCCGAAGCCGGTGGTCGTCCCAATAATCGTTTTGGCTGGGGCATTGTCAACGCTCGCCGCGCCATCGAGTCACTTTCCCTCGATGGGACGCTCGCCGGCGCCATCACCACCCTGCACGGCCAGCCATTGCCCGACGCACGCATTGTCGTGTACACGCTCGATGGCCAAAAAATCGTCTCTGGCAGCAGCGATGATTTAGGTTTCTACACGCTGCGCCTGCCTTGGGGCCCCTATCAAGTCGTCGTCAGCCGTCCTGGCTACGAAACCGTCACCCGCAGCCCGGTCATTGTTGTGGGCGGGCAAACCACGTCATTCGACCTCGTTCTCAACACCCAACAACAATTCATTCCTCTCATCTGGCGCTAAGGAATCGTGCGAAAATGAGTTCCCATTTTTGAGCTCCGGGAGGGGGTCACCGAAATTTCGGTGGCCCCCTCCCGAGGTTCATTCTAGACAAGTACTCAGTTACTTAGACGCAATCTCGTGCCGCATTTTATCCCCCACATCAGACGTGTGCACAGCCAACAGTTGCTGCTGTGGATGGTGCTACTCACAGCAGCCCTGCTCTGCGCGCCCGAACCCACCACCCATGCTCGTGGCAACGTCCCTTACCCGCAAGTCACCCTGGGAAAATCGGCCTCGCCCGGCTGGGTGCAGCCGGGGCAGCCCGTCACCTATACCATCACCCTGGCCAATAATGGCGATGTCGATGCCACCGGCGTGGTAGTACGGGATACGCTGCCGGCCGGGTTCAGTTATCAGTCGGGGAGCAGTCGTGTTTATCTCAACGGTCTGCTGATTTCCTCCGCCAATCCCGCCCGTAGTGGCCGCACCCTCACGTGGTCCCCGCTCACGGTGCCGGCCAGACGTGGGGACAACTATTTTGGCATCAACACCTTCATCCAGGAGAGCTGCGACGACAACAGCACCATCATCAATCAACTGGATTGGGCGGCAGCACTGACGGGCTGGAGCGGGTGGGTCAAACAACTTTTGCCGGGCATCGAGACAGACTGGCAGGAAGCGCCGCCCTGCTACAAGGACTTTGTCAACGCCGCGTATGACCGTGGGCTCAAGCCTGTGATTCGCCTGGCCGGCGCCCATGCCGGATCGTATTGGCACAAACCTCCGGCCGATGGCCCGTTCGATTATCAGAGCTACGCCTGGGCCCTGGGTCGGGTGGTGAATAGCCTGCCGCGGCGGGATGGGCAGCAGCTCTTCATCCAGATTTGGAACGAACCCAATCTCGATATCGAATGGGGGATGGATCCCGACCCGCGGGAGTACGGCAGTTTTTTGGTGCAGGCCACCAACGCCATCAAAGCTTACAACGATCCTCGCATCGTGGTGCTCAACGGGCCCCTCTCGCCGGGCGCCACGATTTTACCCACCACTTTCCTCGACCAAATGATCAACCAGGTGCCGGCCTCGCTTTGGGCCTGGGATATGTGGGCGGCGCACGTTTACCCGGGCAATCATCCTCCCGAATACAATTTGCACCGCGGCACAGCCACTTATCCCTGGACCACCATCGACTCCTATCGTCAAGAACTAAGCATTCTGGCCCAATACGGCCGTCCGCAAGCCAAAGTTTTTCTTTCCGAAACCGGCTATAATCTGGGGAACGCCGCCTTCGCGTTCGAAGGCTATCCTGGCATCGACGAAACCAACCGCGCCGAATACATGCAGCGCGCGTTCCGCGACCATTGGGCCGCCTGGCCCGAAATCAGCGGCGTGGCTCCATACGAACTCAACGATCCGCTGGGGCGACCCGAGTGGCAGGCCTGGGATTGGGTTTTTACCGGGGGATTACACCACCCGCAATATGTGTCTGTGGCCCGGCTCGACAAGAGCCACCCCTATCTGGCCTCTACTGTGAGCATCGTTTTTAAGGCGCTCCCCCCCTATGCCAACGGCACATTTTATAATGATGTCACGGCCACGGCCGCCAACACCACCATCGCAGACCGCCTGGGTGTGGCGCCGGTGATCGTACGCACGCCCACCCCCACGCCCACGCCTACGCCCACACACACCCCCACACCCACACATACGCCTACTCCCACCCGCACACCCACGCCCACGATCACCCCCACGCCGACCATTACCCCCACGCCCACCATTACCCCCACACACA
>JAADGC010000133.1 GCA_013152585.1 Chloroflexota bacterium | reverse complement strand
CGATGTGTTGGCCAAGATCCATCGCGACTGATTGAGTCATCGATCCGAAACAAAAACCGTCCCGGCAGGCGTCTGCGGGGACGGTTTTTTTTGTAGGCCCCGTTTTTCATTCGAGCGAGGATGTCAGCAGCGATTGCGGCGACGGAGAACGTAACTCGGGCTGGCTCTTTTGAATTTCGTGGGGGGCGCTTTACGGACCCCTGAGATGCGGTTGAACTTTAGGGGTTTGGTAAGGTGGGGACGCCCCCATTCTGAAACGTAGCCCCAAAGAACATTCGATTGTCTTTTCGGGCGATGGTCCCGCGTGATACAATCATCCTGCCCCTGGCAGACGCATCCGTGATGTGCCCGGGGGCCGGCCTGCAAATCGCAGTGCCCCGCAGGGGCTTCGCTCCCCGTCTAACCACTGATCACGGCTCACAGATCACGCTTTCCTCCCCTTTGCACCCTTTCTGACTCTGCGTTACCCTCCCTCCGCATCCACCCGATGGAGCCCATCGCCATGAAATCTCGTTCCCGCTCCTTTTTACTCACCCTTGCCGTCCTCATCGCCTTCTGGCTCATCTGGTCGCGGATGCGCTTTGTGGTGTGGGTGCACGCCGGTTTTGGGCAAATCCTGCTCCTGTTCGGTATTTTGGCCGTCGCCATCTTCTTGGGGCTCGATTATCTCATCAATCGCAAGCGTTAAACGTAGTCGTTATGTCATCACTGCTCCTCAGCCCCGAGGAAAAAGAACTGCTGGCCGGCGTCGCAGGATCTGGCGTGCAGCGCGCCATGGAGATCGTGGTCACACTGGGGCGAATTTATGGCGCCCCCGACCTCACCCCCATCAGCCATGCGCAAATCGCCGGGGTGAGCTACAAAAATCTGGGCGATGCCGGCGTGGCCTTTTTGTGCGAGTGGGCCAATGAAGGCGCCCACGTGCGCGTGCCCACCACCCTGAATCCTGCCGGGATGGAGCTGGAGCGCTGGCAGGAGATGGGGTTCAGCCCTGACTTTGCGCAACCGCAAATCGCCGCCGTGCAGGCCTTTTCCCGGATGGGCGTGCAGACAACCATGTCGTGCACACCGTATTTGTTTCCCGACTACGCCCCCCAACGCGGCCAGCATCTGGCCTGGGCCGAATCCAGTGCCGTGGTTTGGGCAAACTCGGTGGCAGGGGCGTACACCAATCGCGAAGGGGGACCCAGCGCCCTGGCGGCGGCGATCGTGGGTCGCACCGCTCGTTATGGCTATCATCTGCCCGCAAACCGCCAGGCCACGCACGTGGTCGAGGTGAATTGTCCGCTGCGCACCATCGCCGATTTTGGCGCCCTCAGCTACATCGTGGGCAAGCAGGTCGGGGATGGCGTGCCCTACTTTGCCGATCTGGCGACGTGGCTACCGCCGCTGCCGGATGAAATCACCCAGGGGGGCGAAGCCGGTGACCGGCTGAAGAGCCTGGGCGCAGGGCTGGCCGCCTATGGCGCCGTGGCCTTGTATCATATTGCCGACTATACCCCCGAAGCGATCGATGCCGGCGAGGCATTGATCCGCCCTCACGCCCACCGCATCGTCATCGACAGCCTGCACCCTGCCTACGAGATCATGGATGCGGATGCCGCTACGACCGAAATCGATCTCGTCACCATCGGCTGCCCTCACGCCTCGCTGAGCGAGATCCGGCGGGTGGCCGAGCGCCTGCAGGGCCAACACCTGAGCACGCGCCTATGGATCACCACAGCCCAGATCACCCGCACCCGGGCCGAGGCCGCAGGCTGGGTGCAGATCATTGCCCGGGCGGGAGGGGAGGTCGTTGCCGATACTTGTGCTGTCGTGGCCCCTGTGCGCAGCCTGGGCATCAAGCGCATGGCAACCAACGCCGGCAAGATGGCTTGCTACGCCCCCATGCACAGTGGCGTGCAGATGCGTTTTGGCGATCTCGATCAATGTATCAACGCTGCACTTCGGGGATACTGGTCCGCCCCCGCTCCTCATTCCGCCCCAAATCCGCACTCAGGCGCCCCCGTCTGACCCACTTTTTTCACAGGAGGCTCCCTTGTCTGGAGGCATTTACGGCGACCTGGCGGTCGTATCCGGTTCCTGCAACCCCCATCTGGCCCTGGCAATCTGTGACTATCTGCGCCTGGTCACGGTCCCTGTCAGCATCCGCAAATATCCCAACGAAAACATCTTTGTGCGCTTGCAACAAAGCGTGCGCGGCAAAGATGTCTTCTTGATCCAACCCTTTGGGCGCCCGGTCAATGACATGATCATGGAATTGTTGATCCTGATCGATGCCTTGCGCCGCGACAGTGCTGGCCGTATCACGGCAGTAGTGCCCTACTACGCCTACGCGCGCACCGATAAAAAGGATCAACCGCGCGTCCCCATCACCGCCCGTTTGCTGGCCGACATGATCACTGTTGCCGGGGCAGATCGTTTTCTCACGTTTGATCTGCACGCCGGACAAATCCAGGGCTTTTTCACCATCCCCACCGACGAGCTCACGGCCCGACATTTATTTGTGCAGTACATCCGTCGCTCCCATCTCAGGCAGAACGCCACCGTCGTCTCGCCGGATATTGGCGGTGTGCGGCGGGCGCGCAATCTGGCCGAGGAACTGGGTCTGCCATTGGCCATCATCGAGAAACGTCGCTCGCCCGATGGCGACGAAACCGAGATTTATAATGTCATTGGCGAAGTCGACGGGCGCTCCTGCCTGCTCATCGATGACGAAATCGACACTGCCGGCACCATCGCCAAAGCCGCCCATTATCTCAAAGAAAACGGCGCTGCCAAGGTTGCAGCTTTCGCCACCCATCCCGTGTTCTCCGAACCCGCATGTACGCGCCTCGCCGAAGCCCCCATCGACCACGTCGTCGTCACCAACACTCTGCCCATCTCCGAGCCCCACCAAGAGCTGTTGGGCGAAAAGCTGGTGCAACTCAGCGTCGCCGCCCTCATCGGGGAAACCATTCACCGCATCCATCAGGGCATGAGCGTGGGCGCTATTTACCAGAAATGACCCTGTCTGTTGTGGACATCAACGCACTTCTGCCCCGCATTCACACCACGCCCGACCTGTTATCTCGTTCCTCCGGCCGCGTAAGCGCTCACTTCGACACGCCCATGGCCGCGGTCAATGCCCTGTTGCAGATGCTTCAGCCTTTGCCGACGCCCCTGCTGCAACACTGGTTGCGAGAAGCGGGCGGGCACATCATTATCAACTCCCGGCAGCACGTCTACACCGACGGTTCCCTCCCCTGGCACGGGCAGTCGTTGCAGCAGGTAGCCCAGATCAACCTCGCTTTCAGCATCAGCGATCCCGTGCATTATCTGACCCCCATCGGCCATCTGATCTGCGAGCACCTGGCCTGGAACCGTGCCCAGTCATGCCTCAAAGCTCCCGACACGTTCGCCCGCACCGTCAGACGTTGCTTTGACGCCGGCTATGGTTTGCGGCCCGCGGCTCGCCAAGATGCCACCGCTTATCTGGCCACAGGCATCGCCGCCTATCTGGTCGATCGGCGGCAGTTTAACATCCACGATCCGGCGCTGGAAAAACTCTTGCACGCCACCGTGTTCAGCCGTCGGGGCTATCGCACCGCCCCACGCAACACGTGACACGCATCTCAATCACTTAAGGACCATGCTATGCTAACACAGCCACAATGGTATCAAACCGCAGTTTTTTATGAACTTAATGTGCGCGCCTTCAAAGATAATAATGACGATGGTCAGGGTGATCTGCAAGGTGTCATCAGCCAGATCGATTATCTGGCTGATTTGGGCATCGATTGTCTGTGGCTATTGCCCATCACTCCCTCCCCCCTGGTCGACGATGGCTACGACGTGGCCGATTATTTTGGTGTGCATCCCGACTATGGCAACCTGGACGATTTTCGTGCCCTGATCGCAGCCGCCCACGCCCATGGTATCCGGGTCGTCGCCGATCTGATCATGAATCATACATCCGACCAACATCCCTGGTTCCAGGCCTCCCGGCGCCGACAAGAGCCCTACACCGACTACTATGTATGGAGCGATACCGACCAAGCCTACAGCGACGCTCGCATCATCTTTCTCGACACCGAAGATTCCAACTGGGTCTGGGACGATGAGCGGGAGCAGTATTACTGGCATCGCTTTTACAGCCAGCAACCCGATCTAAACTTCGACAATCCGGCCGTGCAGGAAGAGATGTTCAACATCGCCCGCTTTTGGATGGACATGGGGCTGGACGGGTTCCGGGCCGACGCCGTGCCCTATCTGTTCGAACGTGAGGGCACCAACTGCGAAAACCTGCCCGAAACCCACGCCTTTCTCAAACGCCTGCGCGCCATGATGGAGGACGAATATCCCCACGCCATCCTCCTGTGCGAGGCCAATCAGTGGCCCCAAGACGTGCGTCCCTACTTTGGCGGTGACCCCAACGACAACAGTGTGCCGGGCGACGAATTCCACATAGGCTTCCACTTTCCGGTCATGCCGCGGTTATACATGGCCCTCAAGCGCGGCGATCGCAGCCCGGTGGTCGACATCCTCAAACGCACGCCTGGTATCCCTGCCAATTGTCAGTGGTGCACCTTCCTGCGCAACCACGATGAACTGACGCTGGAGATGGTGACAGAGGCCGAGCGTCAGTGGATGTGGGAGCAATACGCCCCCGAACCGCGTATGCGGCTCAATTTGGGCATCCGCCGCCGCCTGGCTCCCCTGCTTGGCAACGATCGTCGCCGCATCGAACTGCTCAACAGCCTTCTGTTCACGCTGCCCGGCAGCCCCATCATCTACTACGGCGACGAAATCGGCATGGGCGACAATATCTGGCTGCCCGACCGCAATGGCGTCCGCACCCCCATGCAATGGGACGACAGCGCCAACGCCGGTTTTTCCAACGCTGCCGAACTTTATGCCCCGGTCATCGATGATGCAGTCTACGGTTACCAACGCGTCAATGTGGCCAGCCAAATCTTCAACCCCACCTCTTTGCTCAATCGTATGCGCACACTGATCACCACATACAAAGAACAACCGGCATTGGCGCTGGGAGACATTCAATTCCTCGATCACCCCGATCGGGCGCTGTTGGCTTTCAAACGCATCACCCGTCACGAAACCATCATCTGCCTGCACAATCTCAGCGATCGCGGTGTGAGCGTAGAAATACCGGGCACCTACGATTTGCTGGCCCACGTCAGATGGTCGGAAGGACGTATCACGCTGCTTCCGTATGGATATCGCTGGCTCAAAGTGGACTGAGTCCTCGGCGGGCTCCGATACGAGCATGTATTCCCCAACGCCAGCCAGCAAAGCCTTCACGCGTGACCAGCGTCTGCTCCTCTTGCTGATCGTGCTCGGCGCTTTCGGCCTGCGCCTCGTGCGCCTGGGAGTAGACAGCCTTTGGTACGATGAAACCGTCAGTGCGCTGCTCTCGTCGCAGTCATTGACCGAGATGTGGGCGCACACGGCCGGCGACATCCATCCCCCGTTGTACTACGGTTTATTGCACTTTTGGACCCTGGCGGCCGGGCGCAGCGAATTTGCCTACGCCTTTTTATCGCTAATCTTCGGCATGGCCCTGGTTCCCTTGCTGGCCCAACTGGGCCGACGCTTGTTCTCTCCCCCGGTCGGCATCCTGGCCGCCCTGCTCTACGCCGTCAATCCCTTTGCGATATGGTATGCGCAGGAAGTGCGCATGTACACGCTGGCAGCGCTGCTGTTAACCAGTCTCATGTGGCTCACATGGGCTTTTCTGCAACGGCCGACGACGGCGCCCTGGCGACGGCTGGGCCTGATTGCCCTGCTGGCCGCCCTGGCCCTGTGGACGCTTTATTACACCGCCTTTGCCCTGGTGGCCCTGAATCTTTTTGCCCTGGTGTGGTTGTGGCGCCACGCCAAAAAGTACCTGCCGGCGTGGCTCCTGGCTCAAATGGTCACGCTCGTCCTTTATGCGCCGTGGCTGCCCATCGCCCTGCGGCAGGCCTTGCAGCCACCGGTGCCGGCCTGGCGCCAGGCTGTGTCCGGGGGCCAACTGGCCCTGACCATGCTGCGTCAAAGCAGCGTCGCCCTGGCGCTGGGACAATCGATCGATGCCATGCGCTGGTGGCCCGTGGGCATTTTGCTGTTGGGGATAGCACTGGTGCCGGTGATCCGGCGCCAAAGCAAGGAGTATGCCCCGGGCGCCGCCTGTTTTTTGGCCAGCATCCTCGGCGGGCCGTTGCTGCTGATTTTTTTGATCTCGCAACTGCTGACGCCATTATATCACGTGCGCTACGTGTATCTTATCAGCGCCGCCTATCCTCTGCTCGTAGCCGCGGGATGGCTGCAACTGACAGAACGTCTTTTTCACACGCACCGGCGCTGGCGCCACGCCGCCACCGCCGGCTTTTTGGGACTGCTGCTCCTTCCCACGGCCCTCAGCCTGCGCAATTACAACACGGACCGTTTTGCCTACGAAGCGGCTGATGATCTGCGCGGGGCCGTGCAGTACATTTACGAACGCATCGGTCCCCGCGACGCCATTCTGGTCAATGCCGGTTATCTGTACCCCGCCCTCCTCACCTATTGGCCGGGTGAGATCGGCTGGCTGGGCCGCCTGACCCACTATCCGCCCCCGGCCGCCGCCGTTGGCCCCGGGCCCCTGGTGATCACCACCGGCCACATCGATGGCGATCCAGGCATCGGCTGGGGCGATGCCGAGAGCGATTTCTATGCTGTGGATCACGCTACGGCCGGGGCCCGGCTGGCGCAGGTCTTTGCCGATTTCAACACCGTGTGGCTGCTGCGCGGCTACGATACAGTCAACGATCCCCGCGGCTTCATTCGTTCCTGGTTGCAGCAACATGGCAGCCTGATGAACGATCAGGTCTTCGCTGGCCAGACATACGTGCGGGTGCAGGCCTGGCGCACTGTTCCCCACCGGCGTACACAGGCCCCGCCTTTTGCCCACCCTCTGGCCATAGACTTCGCCTCTGGCATTCGCCTGCTGGGCTACGACCTGACGCCCGACACGCTGATCCCGGGCCGTCCTCTGCGCCTGACCCTTTACTGGCAAGCCACCGGCGCCAGCGATCGCTCGTGGAAAGTCTTCACCCAGGTGCTCAACGCCGACTGGCAAGTCCAGGCCCAGGCCGATGCCCTGCCCCTGGCCGGAGCCCGGCCCACCGATCAATGGCAGGAAGGGGAGATCGTCGAATCCACCTTCATCCTGCACCCGCCCGCCGATCTCTCCCCTGGCGACTATCGCCTGATCACCGGCTTTTACGATGAAAGCAGCGGCGAACGCCTGCCCCTGGCCACAGGAGAAGATTTCATCAGCCTGCGACAGTGGCAAATACAGCCGTGAGCTTCACAGACGCCGGCCCTGCGCCCAACAGCTCACGGCCTCCATATAACTCAGGGGTTGCAGATTCGGCACATCGGCAGCCAGCGCCGCATGAGCGGCTTGCAACAGCCCCAACTGTGGATGTTCCAACGCCAAAGAGGCAACGCTTTCCGGGCCCAGGACCTCGCTCAATTCCACGATCACCGGTGGCGGCGAAGGGGCGTGATAATGATGCAACCAGCGCTGCTTACGCACCGGCACCACCTGCAACACGGGCGCTTGCTGCTGTAGATAGCGCAGCAAAGCGGCTGGCCGGGTGAGAAGCCGGTCGGGTGGGGGCAGGGTCAGGCCCAGGGCCTCTGCCAGCATCGCCAACACCTCGTCGCCCAGGGGAAAGGGGATCAATTCGGTTTCGTCTTCGAGCCAGCATTCAAATGGCCCTTCGCGGGCGATGAAACGTTTGAATTTGAGGGCATCGCCGCGCAGCTTCACATTCGCAATCATTGTGGGTGTCCACAAATAGATGTCGAGTGTGGGCGACGGCGTCTGGAACCAGAGCGGCAGCCGGGAGATACGCTTCCGGGTGGCGTCGGGCAGAATGCCAAAGCCCCGCCATTCCCAATGACAACCGAATGTCATCGCTACCCCCTATTCGGGTTGGTAGAGGGCTGTGGCCATGTTGCCCACAAATTGCGGCAGGTCTGTATGACCCAGCAATTGCCGCACAGCCGCAGCCTCGCCAGCGTGATACCAATAATGATAGATGTTGCGCAAAAGCATGGTGCCAACCGATTCTGGCACCGGTTGCCGGCGCCAGAGCAGATGCTGCGTGAGATCAGACGTTTGCAGGCTATCGAGATAGGCATCGGCAGCGGCAGTAATTTCATGCCAAGCCTGCCACATCTCATCCCAGGGCGGCGTGCTGGCCGGTTTTCCGGTTCCCACCAAATCACTCAGCCCGGGTGCCAATTGACTGCCCTGAGCCAGGCGCAGCCAATAAAAATTCTCCTGGTTGGCCAGATGTCCCACCATCCAGCTCAGGCAATTCATGGGAAAAAAGCGTTGCCGCGCCTCCTCGGGCGTGACGCCTTCCAGCCCGCGCCCAAACTCGCTGCGGGCAAAACGCAGTTGTGTCACCAGGGGATGTGTCATAAAAACCTCCTATGAATCATGACGGCGGCCTTCCAGACCCACAATACCATGCCACACGCCGCGTAAACGAGCGCGGGCCGCAGCGCCGCGCCAGGCCCGCAGGGCCTCCCACACCACGCCGGCATGGGCCCGCACCACCGCGAATCTATTTTGGCGCCATTGGGCGGCTGTGAGATAACGTCGGTGCAACAGCAGCGTGTTGCGGCCCACATAATAACTGGCGATCACGCCGCCGCCGGTGGCGCTGAGATGATGATAGACCCGGGCTGCGGGCGCGAAAACACATTTCCAACCGGCGGCTTGCAGGCGCCAGGCCATATCTACATCTTCCAGATACATGAACAAACGCTCGTCGAAGCCACCCACCTGTTCCCAGGCCTCTCGGCGATAGGCGGCGGCCCCGCCACAGGCGCCGAACACCCAGCGATCGGCATCGTACTGCCCCCGATCTTCTTCCCAGACCCCACGATTTTGGGGCATGAAACAGGCATCGAGCACATCACCGGCGGCGTGGAGTGTCTGGCGGCGATCAAAGAGCAGCATTTTGCTGGCGGCAGAACCGGCCTGCGGGTATTCCTCCAAGGCTCGGCACAACGCTTCCAGCCATGGCGCTTCAGCCTCGGTATCATTGTTCAACATCACCAGCACATCGGCCTGCGTCAAGGCTGCCCCCCGATTACTTGCCACCACAAACCCGTAATTCTGCTCCAGGGCCAATACCCGCACTTTGGGATACTCGCGGGCCAGCATTTCCACCGAGCCATCGTTGGAGCCATTATCCACCACGATGACCTCGAAATCGGGGTGCGTCTGGCGGCGCAGGCTATCCAGGCATACCCGCAGATGTCGGGCGCCATTCCAGTTGGCGATGATAACAGCAGCAGAAAGCATAAGGCGGGGATCAGGAGGTGATGGTCGTGCCCAACGGGCGCTGGGGATGCAGGAGATGGGCTTGCAAATGGCCGGGGAGTTCTCCCGATAGCAGGTGGATGCGCAGTTTCGGCATGTGCCGCAGCAGATCGGCCATAATCTCTATTTTGCTGACCATGCCGCCCGTGACATCGATGCCGTGCGACTCGCCCAACACCTGCGCCAATGCCGGGAGCTGGTCGAGCTGCAGATGGGGGATAGGATGCAGGTCGGGGTGCTGCAGGGGATCGGCCTCGTAGACACCATCGACCTTGCCCACCAGGGTGATACGGTGGGGTTGCAGGGCGGGCGCAACGGCGGCCAGCACCTGCTCGGTAGAAATGATCGTTCCCCCGCGACGGTCATCAAAAGCAACGTCGCCAAACAAGACCGGTGTCAAACCGGCATCCAGGGCTGCACGCACGGGTTCGACGCGGAATGCGCTGATCTCACCATCGCTGCAGGAGACCCATGCCGAGGGAGCAAAACTGATGGCGGGGATACCGGCCTGCAACAGCGCCGCCAGCACCAGACGATGCAACTGGGCGGCAATATAGCCGGTCTGCACGAAGCCCCACCAGCCACGGGCGTCGCTGACACCGGCACGTGTGGCATAGCGCTTGCCCACCACATGGCCGTAGCTGCCGCTGCCATGCGAAATCAGCCAGCGCTGCCGGGGCAGTGCCGCCTGAGCCACGGCGATCTCGCGGGCCAGGCGCTGCAGGATCAGGGGCCGGGGGGTGAGGGGCGTGGTTTTGTCGGTGATGAGACTGCCACCGAGCTTGATGAAATGCAGGTTCATTGTTTTCATTCTAGCCGCGGCCGTCCGTTCTGTCCACTTCCCTGCGACTCATCGTGATTGGACGCATCCCCAAAGAGTGGCAAGGTTCCAGACGGCGTCGTATGGGTGCGGTGCACCTGGAGAAACAAGGCGATCTTGCCAAAATTTCGGGACGCGCCCCTCCATGATTTGCATCATTGCCTGCTACAGCAAAATATGTCATACTTAGGCAGTTTTTTGCGTGTATCGGTTCTGTACCCAAATGCCAAGTATTTCATGGTCGAACCCCTTTTCAAACAAACCCACTTTCATAAGGAGCCCAAATAAAATGACATTACGAGTCGGTATTAATGGTTTTGGCCGTATCGGCCGCCAGGTATTCAAAGCAATCGAAGAAAAATACGACGGCCAGGTTGAAGTCGTGGCTATCAACGATCTGGTAGACACCAAAACCAACGCCCATCTGCTGAAATATGATTCCAACTATGGGCGCTATGATGCTGATATCAGCGTCGACGGCAATGATCTGGTGGTCAATGGCGAACGCGTCAAGGTGTTCTCCGAGCGCGATCCTGGTCAACTGCCCTGGGGTGACGAAGGCGTCGATATTGTCGTCGAGTCCACCGGTCTTTTCCGCAAGCGCGACAAGGCTGCCCTGCACTTGAGGGGCGGAGCCAAAAAAGTCATCATCTCTGCCCCGGCGCCCGATCCCGATCTCACCATCGTGCTGGGCGTGAACCAGGGTGATTACGATCCAGCTCAGCACTCGATCATCTCCAATGCCTCCTGCACCACCAACTGTCTGGCCCCGGCCGCCAAGGTGGTGAACGACACCTACACCATTGTCAAAGGCCTGATGACCACCGTGCACTCCTACACCAACGACCAGCGCATTCTCGACCTGGTGCACAAAGACCTGCGGCGGGCGCGAGCCGCGGCGTTGAACATCATCCCCACCACCACCGGCGCTGCCAAAGCCGTCGGTCTGGTCATCCCCAGCCTGCAGGGCAGATTCGATGGCATTGCCATGCGCGTGCCCACGTCCACCGTCTCCATCGTCGACTTTACGGCCGTCGTCGAAAAACCCACCACCACCGAAGAGCTGCTGGCGGCCTTCCGCAGCGCCGCGGCCGGCCCCATGCAGGGCATTCTCGGCGTCTGCGATGAACCGCTGGTGAGCACGGATTTCAAGGGCGATCCCCGCTCCTCCATCATCGATGCTGGCTCGACCCAGGTGCTCAATGGCGATCTGGTCAAAGTGGTCACCTGGTACGATAACGAATGGGCCTACTCGATGCGCGTGGCCGATCTCTGCAAATACATCGCCGATCAGGGGATCTAAAGCCCCCCGGCGATTGAATTCCCTCCACTCTCACAGTCTCATACACGTGCTCCGGCACGGCATCATCCGACACAACGAAGGTCGGGGATGCGGATACAGTGCCGCACCCCGACCTTTTTGTAGATGGCGCCGGCAAACGATTGCCTGGCGCAACAGGAAAAGCAAGCTATGAACAAAAAAACGCTACGTGACATCGATCCGCAAGGCAAGCGGATTTTAGTGCGCGTTGATTTTAATGTCCCGCTGGACGAACATCAGCAAATCACCGATGATACGCGTTTGCGGGCAGCTTTGCCCACTTTGCGGAATCTGCTGGAACGTGGGGCCAGCCTGGTGCTGATGTCGCATCTGGGGCGCCCCAAAGGCCGGCCTGACCCCCGACTCAGTCTGGCCCCGGTCAGCCATGCCTTGCAAGACCTTTTGCCCATGGCCCGTGTGCGCATGGCCAACGATGTCATCGGCCCGGATGTGGAAATCCTTGTCAATGCCCTGGAAGCAGGGGATGTCCTGCTGCTGGAAAATCTACGCTTCTATCCTGGCGAAAAAGCCGGTGACCCCGACTTCGCGGCCGAGTTGGCCCGCTACGGCGATGCCTACGTCAATGATGCCTTTGGCACCTGCCATCGGGCCCACGCCTCCATGGTGGCCGTCCCCCGGGCGGTGCGGGCGAAAGGTGGGGCGGTGGTTGCCGGATTACTGGTCGAGAAAGAACTCGCTTATCTGGGGCAGGCGGTCAGCCAGCCGCAACGCCCATTCGTCACCATCTTGGGGGGCGCCAAAGTGAGCGACAAAATCGCCGTAATCCGAAATCTTCTGCCCAAAGTGGATGCCTTGCTCATCGGTGGTGGCATGGCCAACACCTTTCTGGCGGCCCAGGGCAAGGAGCTGGGGCGTTCGCTGGTAGAACACGATGCTTTGGAGATCGCCGGCGAATTATGGCAGACGTCCGGAGACCGTTTGCATTTGCCTGTGGATGTGGTGGTGGCCAGCGAATTTGCGGCGGATGCCGAAGCCGCCATCGTCAGCGTTGACGACATCCCCGTCGATCGCATGGTCCTGGACGTGGGACCAGCCACCGTGGCCGCATATCAGCAGATATTGGCTTCCGCCCGTACCGTGGTCTGGAACGGCCCCCTGGGTGTGTTCGAATTTCCGCGCTTCGCCCTGGGGACATTTGCCGTGGCGCAGACCCTGGCCGATCTGAAAGATGCCATCACCATCATCGGTGGCGGCGATTCGGCGGCGGCCATCGCCCAGGCTGGCCTCAGCGAGCGAGTGAGCCATATCTCGACGGGCGGCGGCGCTTCTTTGCGTTTTCTCGAAGGCAAGGAACTGCCCGGTATTGCCGTCCTGGATGACGCAGCATGAATCTGATCAAACGTTTGGGCGCCGTATTTGCGGCTCCCAATCAGGCACAGTTTGACAAACGCAGCCATTGGGTGTATGTAAGATGTCAGCGATGTGGCGAGATACTGGCTGCACGCATCGATTTAAGCAACGATCTCAGCATTGATTACGACACCCATGAATATACAGCCCAAAAAGTACTTGTAGGCAGCGGCGAAAACCGCTGTTTTCAGCGAATCCATGTGCACATGCGTTTCGATAAACAGAAACGCCTTCTCGATATCGACGCTGACGGCGGCGAGGTGGTCGATCCTCCTGCCGACTGACGTCGACCAACCGTCAGTTTTCCACAATATGAACAGTACAAGAGGTATAAGATGAACGCTCAGTCGAAATTAGTCCTATTAGTAGTTAGCTCGTTGTTAATGGTGCAGTTACTCGCTCAAGCACCGACGCAAGCCTCGATGTTTCTTTCTTCTCCCACATCGCCATTCCGTTCCCTGTATCTGCCCATGATCTGGGGCGCGCCGGAAGCAACGCCGGAGCCGGACGCAACGCCAGATCATTCCTTTTACATTCCTTTACGTGTGATCCAATCCTCCCCATAGACAACCATGAACAATCGAAAACCTATCATTGCCGGTAACTGGAAGATGAATAAAACCATCGCCGAAGCGGTAACGCTGGTACGCGGCATTCGTGCTGGCGTACGTGAGATCGAAACCGTGGAAACGGTGGTGTGTCCCCCCTTTGTAGCCCTCCCTTCTGTCGCTGAAGCGCTCTCTCACGGAAAAGTGAGTGTAGGCGCCCAGAATGTTTTTTACGAAGAAAGCGGCGCCTACACGGGCGAAATCGCCGCCTCCATGCTGGAGGGCCTGGTCGACTACTGCATCATCGGCCATTCCGAACGTCGCAATATCTTTGGCGAAAGCGACGTCTGGGTGAATAAAAAAGCTAAAATCCTGCTGGCTCATGGCATCACGCCCATCCTTTGTGTGGGCGAAAGCCTGGAACAAAATCAGGCGGGTGAAACTGATAGCTTTGTACGCGGGCAGGTCGCAGCCGCATTGGTCGGGCTGAGTGCCGAGCAGGTCGCCGGCCTGGTGATTGCCTATGAGCCGATCTGGGCCATTGGCACGGGGCTTACGGCCACACCGGCTGAGGCCAACCGCACTATCGGCATCACTATTCGAGGGGCAATCGCTGATCTGTATGGCGAAGCCACGGCCCAGGCGGTACGCATTCAGTACGGGGGCAGCGCCAAACCGGACAATATCGCCGACCTGATGACGCAACCGGATATCGACGGAGCTCTGGTGGGCGGCGCCAGCCTGAAGGTGGACCCTTTTGTGGCGATGGTGCGCAAAACAGCCCAGGTAACCCCTTGATGTCATGACTGCCCCCAGCTCCTGGTCCCCCCTCTTAGCGAGCTTTATTCTGTTACTCGTCTTATACTGGGTCAGTCGCCGACTGGCCCAGTCTTTTGTTATCACCTTTTATCTGCTGACACGCAGCGAAAACGCAGCGACGAGTCTGTACATACTCTTTGTTTTGCCCGGCACGCTGATTCATGAAACCAGCCATTGGCTGATGGCGCAACTGGTGGGCGTGAAAACCGGCAATGTGACTGTCCTGCCGAAATTTCAACGCAAGGGGCCCATCCGCCTGGGTTCGGTGGATGTCAGGGGGGGGAACTTATTGCAATTGACGCTGGTGGGCATAGCGCCTTTTTTGGTGGGGGGTTTTTTGACTGTGTGGGTGAGTTATGGGCTGATTGATTTCGAGACGCTGCATTTTTTGTGGCGTCAGTTTTCCTTTTCGAATTTGTTGGCCGTGATCCAGCAAGTTATTTATCAGCCGGACAGTGTATTAGGGCTGTATTTGCTGTTCATTGTCAGCGATGCCATGTTTCTCAGCGCCAGTGATGTGACTTCCTTGCGCCAGTTCCTGATTTACACGGCAATTGCCATGGCCGTGCTCCTCGGGCTGGGCGGATTGCCGACGCAGCTCCCTACCTGGACGTCATTCATCGTCGTGGGTTCGCAATTGCTGGCGACGGGGCTGGCTGTGGCTCTGACAGTGCATGTGGCGCTATGGGCCACACTGGCCGTGCTCAGATTTATTTTGGGACTGTTTTGGCGCCCTTAAGTGAACGTCCGTCAATGAGCTTTCGTTTTGTTCTCGCTGACTGAAGTCAGGCTCTTCAGGCCTGCCAGGAGTCGGCCTTCGCCGACTCTCCATGGGGCGAAGATCGGACGGCGATGGCCGATTCCCGGCGCAAAGCGTCCAAAGAGCCCGAGCCGGCCCTCGAACGCAGTGAAGGGTTCCCTCGGCCAGCGTCAGCCCCAAAAAGGATTGTTATTCCTGGACGCTACCTAAGTGTGGGAACTCCTTTTTGCACGATTCTTTAGTGCCGATGCGCGCCTTTTCCCTACGAATTTCAGGCGCTGTTGCCCTGGCAGTAGGAGGAGCCAAAACTCACACCTATAAACGCAAGGCGTCGATCAGCGACTCTGCCTCTTCTACAGAGATCGTGCCTTGTTCCAGCATCTGTAACACCATCTGCATTTCTTCGGGACGCGGGGGCGCAGAGGCAGGGGGTGTCCGGGGCGGAATCGCTGTTTCCAGGGCGCTGAGGATATCGCGCACCACATTTCGCACCGTTGGCCCCAGTGTGTCGGCACTGACCTGCTGCTGAATTTCGTCGGCAATAGCCGTGGTAGTGCTTCGCACGTGGCTACCGACATCTCCCAAAGCTTGTTTGATTTCGCCCTGCACATCTTGCATGGCTTTCTGCAACTCGGCGTCGATCACGGCCCGCCGATGTTTCTGCCAACGTCCGGGACTATTGAGGATGACGTCGCTCCCGGCGACAATGTTGAGGTCCGCAGCCATTTCTGCGGCGCCTAATTGGGCGGTCATGAGATCTCCCTTTTCCTGCACGAGGTGGAGATCATCCCCAGCAAAAACTTCTCCCGCAGCGCGCACGGCAATGCGCACGTCTCCACTCACCTGCACGACTACAGCCCCACCGGCATTGATCCAATACTTACCGTTTTTCAGCAACGGGCCATTCAGTCGCACATTGCCCAGGACCTCGGTAGCAGCCAGGGTTGTGCCAGCCGAAATAACTTCGAGGTCTCTGCCAATGCGTTTGATGGCGATCGATTCTCGGATATTGTTAATTTTGACGTCGCCAGCCACCTCTTTGATCTGTACGCTGCCAGCGTGGACAAGGGTGAAGTTGTGTTTGACAATGGCCATTTGTATTGCATTCACATTGGTCAAGCTCACGTCGCCCCGAACATCATCCGTTCGCAACGAAGCCACATCCGATGCCACCAGATCACCTTGCACACGCTGCAGGGTAGCAAAACGACTGATTTTTCGCAGGGCAACATTGCCTTTAATCTGGCCATTGCAGCGCAGCGATGTGATCTCACTGACGATGACGTCTCCCAGGCAATCGTCCAGCGCAACATGTGCAACGCGCTGAATCACCGTATCTGCCACCTCCCCTTCTACAAAAAGGGAGATGCTGTCCGGGACATTGACTGTAATCGGGCCCGAAATGCGAATGTGGGTTTCGGCGTCAAGCACCTCGATGGGATATACCTGGGCACCTTCGGGAATGGTGGATGCCTGGATTTCAACATCGGTGCGCTTGGGGTCTCCGTGAATGATGAGATCGTTGCCAAGAGGATGAATATAAAGCAATCCCACTGGTGAAAATCTAAATATTTTCATACCGGACAATTCTCCCGCGGCGAGCACCCGTTTGAGGGCGATTTGCACATCATGTCAGAGGGAGCGCAAAAGCTGGGCGGCTTCCTCGGCTGCGATTTCACCGGCAGCGAGGCTATCCAGGATCTGGTGCCGGTCCGGGGAACTGTCAGTATCAGATGTGGTCTGGCCCCCTAACGCTTCGATAATGTTGTTGAGCCGAGAACGGAGGGTGGGATAGGAAAGTCCAACTTCCTCCTGCAGGCGGTTCAACTTGCCCTCACATAGAATGAAAGACTCAAGTAGCTTGAGTTGCTCAGAGGAGAGCTGGGCGAAGCGTGTCAATGTCGGCATTTTTTCGGCATCGACTTCGAGCTTGGCCGCCAGAGTCCACCGACCCTGAAAGTGGGTATCGCATTGCCGACAAGTCAGTTCCTCTACAATGAGGTCCCCGTCGCAAAACGGACAAGCAGTGGGAGTTTCTTTCATAATCTTCCTTTCCTACTAGATAGATTGAAGCAGTAGCTCTACTATACTCTATAATATTAACTGTGTCAATCCCAAATTTAAAATAACCGTGGCTGTTTTGGATTTCGTGGGGTCTCGTTTCTGACCTCCAGGAGGTGGCCAAAAACGCTCTGTTTGGGCAAAAATGTCCGGGCCATCTCCTGGAGGTCACAGTGAGACCCACTGAGATGCGAATGAACCATTTTGTTTTCGAATGTCCTTTACAAAGCAGTGGCCGCCGCATCACGGATGCGGCTGGGCGCGATGGGGGCATGTGCCGCCTCGCGTTTAGCCCGATCCGTGATGCGGCAGCTTGACGTGTTCTATTTACGAAGCAGACGCCATGAGCGGCTGCACGCCGATAAGGATGAAAATCTCTCGTAATGGCCGCCTAGTTTCGCCCGGCCTTTTCCCCTTTGCGTCCTTTGCGCCCTTGCGAGAGATCTATTTACGAAGCAGGATTGGATGCTTCGGCCCACATTCGCGATGCAGGCACAGATACAAACACCGTGCTGTATACTTGATCTATATTTCAACTTAGTGTAAAATACACACTATCAATTCTTACCTTCTCAGGAGTATGTCCGATGTCCAATCTTGTTATTGTGGTCGACATGCAAAAAGGTTTTGTCGATCCCAAAGGAACGCTTTTTGTGGGAAACGCAGCCCGGGAGATTTTGCCCGCTATCCAACGCCTATTAACCGCCGAGGTCGCCCAGGGGAGTGCCGTGGTATTCACGGTCGATACGCATGAACCTGACGATCTCGAATTTACCACGTGGCCACCGCATTGTGTGCGGGGGACGTGGGAGTGTGCCATTCTGCCAGAGCTATGGGCATGTGCGCCGCAGGCTCGTTTGCAGGAAAAGCGCCGCTACAGTGCCTTTTTCGACACCGACCTGGATGCATTTGTAAAAGAGATGCAGCCAGAAAGGGTGATCGTCATGGGGGTGTGTACCGATATTTGTGTGATGCTCACCGTGGCAGATTTGCGAAATCGTGACTACAAAGTGACGGTGGTGTCGGATGCCGTGGCTACTTTCGATGCGGATGCGCACGCGTTTGCGTTGCAGTACATGCAGAAGATTTTAGGTGCCCAGGTGGTGGAAAGCGCCGCTCTATACCCTGAGGTGTCTCATGTCAGCCGATCTTAGCGCCGGCTTTGCGCCCAGCCAGGCAACCCTTACCGGCGAAAATGCCGACATCTATTTTGTCCGTACCTGCGATATCCTGCAGGCGGAACAGTTGAATCCAGTTGTCAGCATGGAGGTGTTTTGTCGTTATCCGGCGGTATTGGCGGGGATGGTCGAGATCCGATCGCTGCTGGAGCAAGTACTACCGCCGGAATCGGAAGTATGGGGGCTGGCTGAGGGTGCAGTGATTCGGCCGCGGGAGGTGGTTCTGCGTATCACGGCTCCCTATCAAACGTTTGCTTTGTATGAAACGGCGTATTTGGGCATACTGGCCCATGAGACGGGATGGGCCACCGCAGCCGGAGAAGTCGCGAGGGCCGCAGCGCCGACACCGGTACTCAGCTTTGGCGCCCGTCATGTGCATCCGGATGTGTCTGCTCGCATGGAGTATGCGGCCATGGTGGGGGGATGCAGCGGCTGCGCCACCCCCGAAGGTGCCCGATTAGCAGGGGTACAGGCGTCGGGAACACTCCCCCATGCGCTGGTGTTGTGTATGGGGGACACGATAGCAGCCGTGAAGGCGTTTGATCGATATATGCCGGCAGACGTACGGCGCATTGCCCTGGTGGACACATTTAAAGATGAAGCGGAAGAAAGTTTACGGGTAGCCGCTGCTTTGGGAGATAAACTGTGGGGGGTCCGTCTGGACACGCCTTCGGAGCGAGGCCGCGTCACGGCAGAATTGGTGCTTGAGGTGCGCGCTCGCTTGGATATGGCCGGCTACCAGTATGTGCACATCGTGGTCAGCGGAGGAATCACGCCCGAACGCATTGCTTATTTCAAGTCCGCCGAGGCACCCATCGACGCCTACGGCGTGGGCAGTTATATTGCGGGGGCTCGTCCCATCGATTTCACCGCCGACATCAAAGAGATAGAGGGTAAACCCATCGCCAAACGGGGACGCATCCCCGGAATTACGCAGAATCCCGCTCTGAAGCGCTGGTGGTAGTGGTTCAACCGCCTCTCAGGGGGTCTCACTATGACCCCCACAAAATCCAAAAGAGCCGGCTGTTTGCCCGACAGCACAATAAAAAAGCCCCTGTCCTGTGACAGGGGCTCTGAGGCCTCCTCCGGGAGGCTATGATTCGGATGTGGGGTTGATGAGCTTAATAATTTTGACGAGGAGTCCAAAGATGAATTGGGGACGAAAGCCAGCGATAAAAGCAATGAGTGAGGGGAAAAGCTGCACATCTTCCCGCAATGCTGCGGCTGCGGTTTGTCCACCCTGCAAAGAAAGAAGCCCGGTGTTGATGACAAGGAAGGTGACGCCCCCCAGGATGAGCCCCATGATGGGCTGAGCGGTATACCACATCACATGCTGGCGCTCAAAGTCCTGCCGTTCTGAAACATGGGTCCACAGGGTGTACAGCGCTCCGACCACACCACCAATCCCTCCCCATACGAATGTTGACCAAAAGCCCACGGCCGTCAGCAGGCCTTGTGTGGCTTCGGTGGCGCCCAATCGTTTGGCCAGGAATGCTGAAATGTCGTTGCCAAAGGCCAGGAGGCTGAGAAACGAGAAGAGTAGAACGAAGAACGTGATCACTTCGAACCAAAACACGCGCCATCCGTAGAGATCTCCCCATTTTTCGGAATTTTCGACGCGGTTGTAAATGGCGTAGGCCTGTTGAATTTTATATTCAGCTTCGATGTAGTCGTAGGGATGTTCGACGAGGATGGTACGCGCCTGCCGCAACATCCCCAGGATTTGGGCGGTGAGATCGGGGCGATTGCTGATGCGTTTGGGGACGTCGCGATAAAGTTGATCGATGCGTTTATGCAGTTCGTCAAGCCGCTCCTGATTGACTTGGGCGAGAATGCGCTCCTGTTCGGAGGGGCTGAGCTGCGAGGGTGGCGAAGGCTCTTCGACGGGAGGGGCTGAAGGGCGAATGAAGGGAGAGGGCGGTCGCACGGAGTTGTTGTCTAATTCGCCCGGCGTGACGACGACCTCGCTAAGCTGCCCGCCGATGTGGACGCGGGGGCGAGGAGGCACAGGTTCCGATTGGGGGGTAGCGGGGGTTGGAGGGAGGGCAGGGGCCGGTGCGACCGGAGAGGGTTCAGGGCGAACACTGGGCGTTGTGTCTGACTCCGGCTGGGGTTGCGGATAGGGTGGTGATGCCTGGAGGCCTTCGCCAAGGGGGACGTCAATAGCGTCCATAAGTTCATCTTCGGTCAGGCTCACCCCTTCTCCGGCAATAGTCATCGTGACTTTTGGTGTGGCCACGTCGGGAGAACGCCGGGTTGCGGCATCAACGGTAGGGGACGGTTCGGCCTGGTCGCCATGGGTGGCGTCATTCGTCTCGACCGCCAACATGGCATTTAGTTCCGCCTCGGCGCTATCTGCCGGGGTGGCGGCTTTGGGCGGAGTCGTTCCACTGAACAAAGCATCTACGCCTCGCCCCAACAGTTCACTTCCTCGCCCCCGGATCGATGCTCTCTTTTTTCTCATCGTGCGAGTATCTCCTCAGCCAGGGTGCGGTAGGCGTCTGCGCCCGAGTGCTGTGGGGAGTATTCGGACAGGGGCATTTGTGCGGCGGCCGATTCGGCAAAGCGAATACTTTTGCGAATGGGCGTTTTGAAGACATTATCGCCAAACATGCTACGAATTTCTTCTAATACTTCGCGGCTATGGAGGGTGCGACCGTCAAATAGGGTGATGGCAATCCCTAAAACACGCAGTTGAGGGTTGGTTTTTTTGCGAACCCGGCGGATGGTATCAAAGAGGATGCCCATACCCCGCAAAGCCAGGAACTCGCACAAGAGGGGAACGAGCACCTCATTGGCGGCAGTCAAGGAGTTGATGGTGAGGAGTCCCAAACTGGGGCCGCAGTCGATGAGGATAAAATCGTATTCGTCCTGAATAGAAAGCAGGGCTTCTTTCAGTAAATACTCCCAGCCCACGTGTGCTATTAGTTCCACTTCGGCACCAGCAAGATCGATGTTGGCGGGCAAAATGCTAAGGTTGGGGCGGATATCGTGATGGATGACGCTATCGACATCGAGTTCCTGAGCCAACAAGACCTGGTAGATCGTCTTTTCCAAAGTTCCAGGATCGATGCCGTAGGCCGCGGTCAAAGCAGCTTGTGGATCCATGTCGACCAGCAGCGTACGTTGATTTTTTTCGGCGAGGGCCGCGCCCAGATTGATAGCGGTAGTTGTTTTCCCAACGCCGCCTTTCTGGTTGGAAACTGCAATGATACGGGCCATAAGTCAAGTGCAGGTGTCAAGTGAGGGAAGGAGTAGATGTTAAGAGGGAATCAGCCAGCTAACTGGCGTCTCTATTCCGTGGGGGAAACCAACCATTGTCGGTCAACAGTATAGCACAGTATAACGGAGACGTCATTTCATGTTAAATCGTAATTTGAGGGGGACTCTGTCGGCTCAGCCTTGTGGGGGAGAGTGGCCGCTTGGCAGGGATACCTGGGCGCCGAGGATACTGCTGCGGGGTGGGATGGGTTTTACGTAAAAGCAAAAGCGAGCGTTTTTCTGCCAGTCCGGGAACGATAATATCTTCGCAACTGATGACGGTGCCACCTAACAGATGAATTCCCGCCTGGGCTGCCGCCAACTCTTCCCTGACCAGGGGCCCCTTTGGCAAGGCGACCCAACCGTCGAGCTGGACAAAAGGAAGGGTGTATTCGATCAAAATGTTGAGAGGGGCGACGGCGCGAGCCACCACGAGCTGATATTGACTGCGGTATTGGGGATTTTGCCCCAGCGCTTCGGTGCGTTCCGCCAGGACAGTCACATCCAGGTGTAGCTGTTCGCAGACAAGCCGCAGAAAGGCCGCTTTTTTGCGTGTCGCCTCGACCAGTGTGAGGTGCATCGCCGGCCACACAAAAAGGAAAGGATATCCAGGAATGCCACCCCCGCTGCCAATGTCAATGACAGACCAGGCCCTACGGCGCAATTCATCCGGGGAGATGTGCTGTGCCCGGGCAATGACGGGAAGCATAGCCAGACTGTCAAGGTAGTGTTTTGTCAGGATATCAGGAATTGTTTTGATGGCGGTAAGATTGAATTTTTTGTTGTTTTTCAGCAACAAATCAGTATAACGCACAAACAGCGACAGTTCATCATCGTCAAGCCTTATTCCGATTTTTTGGGCGTTTTCCAGAAATGCTGACCAGTAGTTCATGCTTTCTTCCGAAAAATATTATGTACGATTATGGGCTTGTTCCATCTCAATCTGAGCGGTTGCCGACAGGCTCAATGCCCTGCAATCCAGTTGAGCGGGGGACGAAGATGTCCGTCGGCCATTACCGAGTTCACCCGTTTACAGGTTTTCCAGTTTACGACAGCAGTCGTGTTCTGTCCAATGAATGAATGAGATGCACAGGAATTGTAACGGATACAAAGCTATCGACGCCAGTACGGCGCAAACATAGGTGCACAGTAAGCGACCCCACCGAATAAAACTTAGATTTCAATAAGAAATTTCGTAAAAAGGATTGCAAAACCCCGAAAATGCTGCTATACTAGGTAAGTTAATCTCCAATACCGCGCAACAAAAGCTGTCATCTTGTTTGAGATAAGCATTGCTGCGCCGGTCGCGGAGTATTTGATCCCCCAACTCTGGTTGTGATTGAGGTACCGTTGACGATAACATCCAAACCTAAAGTAATTGACTATGAAAACAGTCAATATCGGACTGATTTTTGGATTGGACAGGGAAGAGAATATGAAGATCTAGTGGAACGCATTGCGCTTCGCAGACTGCTTCCCAAGAGTGGAAATGTACTGATCGAGGTGGGGGCAGGCTTTGGCCGCCTGGCTCCTCTTTATGATGCATACACAACCGTTGTATTGGTTGATTACTCCATGTCATTATTACAGCAAGCATATGCTGCTCGTGGACACGATCCACGGTTCATGTTTGTTGCCGCCAATATATATGATTTACCTTTTACGCCTAATGTGGCTGACGTGATCGTGATGATTCGAGTCATGCACCATCTGCAGCAGCCGGCATTGGCGCTTACTGAAATCGCTCGAGTTTTAAATGCCGGCAAACATTTTGTGTTTGAGTTTGCAAATAAACGCAACTTGAAGTCTGTGCTGCGCTTTGTAGCTCGCCGTCAAAGTTGGAGCCCCTTTGACCACGAACCCTACGAGTTCGTGCCCTTGAACTACGACTTTCATCCCCACTGGATGGATGAGCAAATGAATGCCGCCAGTTTTGTCGTCGAAAAGGAATTTGCCGTCTCACATTTCAGACTGGAACAACTTAAGCGTCGCGTCTCGCCGCAGTTATTGGCCCGGTTAGATGCTCTGTTATTCGCTCCCGGGGCGTTGCTCCGCCTTTCCCCTAGCATCATGGCTCGGGCATCGGTTCAAAAACAAGTGTCCCCTGCGATTCGACGTGCCTCTACCTCCGGTGCAACCAAGAAAGGCACATCGGCAAAAACGGAGGAACTATCGTTGTTACGTTGTCTCGCATGTGATCACCCAGGTCTGCTTGCCCGACAAGACGCATTGCTGTGCCCACGTTGTCAAAAAAGCTGGCCCATCGTGAACGGCATTTATGACTTGCGTGATGCGGCCGTTTGATTGTCCCCGCTGCCTGTTACCCATGTTTCACGTGAAACCATCGCAGACATCTTTTTGCCTCAAACACTTTACTGGCGTCTGGCGAAAAGAAAACTCACGGTTTAGCAACGCCTTATTTGACACGAATTACCCCAATTAGACGAATTACTTACCAAATTTTCGTGAAATCCGTGAACCTTCGTGTCAAAAAAAGCCGAAGCCCAACCCTTTATTAGAATCAAGACCGCAGCATCGAAACCGCAGCCTGTTACTGCAAGTACTTATCCCCAAAACGATGCTCCATGAACACCTTCAACGCAAGCAAATACGGCGGGGGACCCTCTTGTATCCCTTTCCATTTTGCTGCATCTAATCTACAAATATTTTGTCAGGAGAAAGTGTCGTGAATAGCGATAATGAAATGATGCTAAGCGATACGACCGAAAACAATATGTTACTGGACGATAGGGAAGAAATTGACGGCACTGAAGTCGAAACCGACACCCAAGAAGACCCATTAGTTTACTTATTGCAGCGCGGCAAAGAACATGGGACCATCACCTATGACGAAATTCTGAAAGCCATGCCCGATGCAGAGAGCAACATGGATCTTTTGGAGGATGTCTTCTCTACTTTATTCGATCACGGCGTTGAAATCGTGGCCCTAAAGGAAGATGAAGAAGATGACCAGGAGTCAGACGACGAAGAAGAGGAAAAAGAATCCGGCGGAAATCTATCGCCTGGCGCCGCTGCTGCCTCCGGTATCGATCTGAGCCAAATCGAAATTGACGACTCCATCAGCCTTTATCTCAAAGAAATCGGCCGTGTTCCTCTGTTAACAGCCGCTGAGGAAGTCGACCTGGCCAAAAGAATGGAACGCGGACAATTGGCTCAGGAACGACTGGACCAGGGGGTGGAAGATCCTGTTGAGGTAGAACAATTGCTGTGGGAAATCCGCGATGGCGAACGAGCCCAGGAACATCTGATCAAGGCCAACTCCCGCCTTGTTGTCAGCGTAGCCAAAAAATACGTTGGCCGTGGCGTTCCTTTCCTCGATCTCATCCAGGAAGGCAATATCGGCCTGATTCGTGCCGTCAATAAATTCGATTATCGCCGCGGTTATAAATTCAGCACCTATGCAACCTGGTGGATTCGCCAGGCTGTGACCCGTGCCATTGCCGACCAGGGACGCACGATCCGTGTGCCAGTGCATATGTACGAGCAGATTAACCGCCTTACTCGCACCAGCCGCCAACTGGTACAAGAGCTGGGCCGGGATCCGACCACCGAGGAAATTGCTGAGGCATTGGAAGTAACTCCGAAAAAAGTGGAGCAGGTTATCCGTGTCAGCCAGCGCCCCCTCTCATTGGAAATGCCTGTTGGCGAAGAAGAAGACAGCTACTTAGGCGATTTTATCGAGGATGAAGACGCCCAATCCCCGACCGATGCCGCCTCTCAACAACTGCTCCGTGAAATCATCGATGAGATTTTCGCCTCGCTGACCCCTCGAGAGGTGCGTATTTTACAGTTGCGGTTCGGCCTGGTTGACGGGTATAGCTATACCCTGGAGGAAGTAGGGCGGAAATTTGGTGTCACAAGGGAACGTATCCGCCAAATCGAAGCCCAGGCACTGGGCCGGCTACGCCACCCCAGCCGTAGCCGCAAATTACGTGACTACCTGTCTTAGGAGAAATGTGATGATGAAAGGCTTTTTCAAATTTGCAACCGGAATTGGACTCGGCGCCGCTATCGGAGCCATCGCTTACTTTATACTGACATCCGAAGACGAAGACGGCATTAGGCACGATTTGAAAACCGTCCTCAACGAAATCGTCGAATCAGGACGCGAGGCCGCCGAATCCAAACGCTCAGAACTTGAATCCGAACTGGGAATCAAACTGGACTAAATTTCAGTTCCCGCCCGACGAAAGAAAGCGGACCCCCTATGGGTCCGCTCTTTTTTTTGGAAGAACGCCGTTGGCTACGACGAGCGTGCCCTCCACCAACGGTCATAGTGAATCGGACGCTGGTACGGAAAAAATCCCGATTTATCAGTAGAAATTGGTGGCTCTTTGGGGCTTCGTGGGGTCTCAATTCAGACCGCCGGGAGGGGGTGCGCCCCATGTTTTTGGTGGCGAGTGTTGGTCGCATCATGGATGCGGCCAACATTCGAAAAAAGGAAGCGCTCGGCGCATCCGTGATGCGCCGCAGCGCCACCTCCAACCTTACGCCCAAATTCCGGGGACGCACCCGCCGGGAGGTAGCCAAAAATACTCTGTTTGGGAAAAAATGTCCTGGCCATCTCCCGAACGTCACAGAGAGACCCCTGATATCCGGTTGAAGCACCTTGGTCTTTCCAAAGGTGGCCGACGCAGGCCGGCCTCGGGCTTTAGTGGTGCTACGCGCCCGAGGCCGGCCTTCTCCGTCCCATCTTCACCCCATGGAGAGTCGGCGGAGGCCGACTCCTGGCCGCAGGCCTGAAGAGCCTGACTTCAGTCAGCGAGAGCAAAGCGGAAGGTAATTTCTAGACGCTCGCTAAGGAATCGTCCCCAAATGAGTTCCCGCTTTCGGACGTCATGAGGGGTCAGAAGGACTGCCAGCACCAAAATGTCAGATATCTCCTCCCGGAGAGCAAAAACAGAACCCCTTTGGGCCCGATTCCTTAGCAAAGAACGCCGGATCATTATACGAAAACCGTTGCGTCACGCCGGCATCCACGAAACAGCACTTTTAGGAATCCGCAATCATGTAGAGTGTAATCAAAATTATTCTTACATTTTCGTCAATAACATTAGTTTTATTCAGTTTATTCTGGTAAAACCTTCACTCATTCAAAGTTGCGGGCTATCCTGTCAACTAGGCCCACTTCACCAGGCCCAACTCGTGCTTGTGAGTCAGCAGCAGGTGCTGGGGAATGATGCGAATACCATAGCCGAAGCGGCCGTTCTGGTTAAAAGCCAAATCGCACTCATATTGTTTCAGCCCTCCAGCAAGAACTTGAGTCATTTGCATGGGCACAATCTGAATGTTTTCAAGCTGGCCATCTCGGCGCCAGCCCCAAACAAACTCAACCAGCACATCCTCTGGACTCAGAGAACCCAGGAATACATGTGCCGAAAAATGCAGTTGCTCGCCCACAGACACCCGGTCAACATTGAGTGCCTCCGATCTGATGGCTACTTGAGGCCAGGCCAGATAGCATCGCTCCTTCCATGCCGCCAAAACCTGTGCCTTTTCGTAATGGTTCTCCGCGCGTCGTTTGCCTGCCACAGCAGCAGGCAGATAGAGCTGCACGGTGTAATCCTTGACCTGGCGACTCATCGAAAATCGCGGGGCGCAGGATCGAATCGCCTCCTTCATGGTTTCTACCCAGCGATCGTGAACCCCGTCTGCCGACTCTGAAAAATAGGCGGGAAGAACTTCATTTTCCAGAATATTGTACAACGACAAAGCATCTGCCTCGTCCTGGGTCTGTTCGTCACGGTACTCACGCTCTTCGCCAATGGCCCAGCCATTTTTGCCATTATAGCCTTCGTCCCACCAGCCGTCCCGAGCCGAAAGATTGGGAACACCGTTGAGAGCGGCTTTCTGACCGCTGGTGCCACTGGCTTCATTGGGACGACGGGGAGTGTTGAGCCACAGATCGACTCCCTGCACCAACAGTCTCGCCACGTTCATATCATAGTCTTCGATAAAAACAATCTTGCCCTCGAACTCAGGGGTTTGGGCCAATGCGTGAATGCGTTTGATCAGCGCTTTGCCAGGATCATCGGCAGGATGTGCTTTGCCAGCAAATAATATTTGCACAGGATGTTGAGAATCTTTAAGAATGCGCTGAATACGTTCCAGATCATGAAAGAGAAGTGTGGCACGTTTATAAGTGGCAAACCTGCGGGCAAAGCCAATGGTAAAAGCATTGGGATCAAACTGGGTCTGTGCGGCATCGATGCGAACCGACCTATCACCATGGCGGCGGCGTTGCCGGGCCACGCGTTCCCGCACAAAATCAATCAGTTTGCGCTTGAGGGCCTGATGCGTATCCCATAACTCCTGATTGGGAATCGATGATACTCCTTGCCACGGCGCACTCTGGTCGGGTTCAGTACGCCACTCGGCCCCCAGATATTTGTCATATAACACGGCCACCTCTGGCGCCAGCCAGGTATCGGTGTGAACGCCATTGGTGATCGCCAAAATAGGGATTTCCTCGTTTGGTACTTGTGGCCACAGCTCGGACCACATTTCACGGGCGACCCGCCCATGAAGCTGGCTGACACCATTGGCAAAAACGGCAAAACGCAAGGCTAAGACCGTCATGCTGAATCGTTCTCCCCAGGGCGTTTGCCAGCGAGCCAGATTCATGAACCCGGTACGGTCCAATCCCATCTCTCCCCAATACTGATGAAAGAAATGGTCGATCATCTCAAAAGGGAAAGCGTCGTTGCCTGCCGGCACCGGAGTATGGGTGGTGAACACCGTGCTGGCAGCAACCGCTTGTTGGGCCTGATAAAAACTGAGATGCTGTTCTTGCACCAACCCGCGCACACGTTCCAGGCTCGAAAAGGCGGCGTGGCCCTCATTCATATGAGTAACAGTGGGATGTATCCCCAGTGCCCGTAGCGCCCGTACACCGCCTATGCCCAACACAACCTCTTGGGCCACACGCAGATCCTGATTCCCCCCGTACAGACGGGCCGCCAATACACGATCATCAGGGCGGTTTTGGCTGACATCCGTGTCCATCAGATACAACGGTACCCGCCCGACCTGAATACGCCAGACTTTAGCATAGACCTTTCTGCCCGGTAAATCCACGCTGATAATGATTTCCCCACCATTGGCATCCGTGGCTGGTTGAGCCGGGGCCTCAGCGAACTCGAGCTTTTCATAAATGGCCTCTTGTGTGCCATCTACGGCGATGCGTTGCTTAAAATAGCCTTGCGGATAAAGAAAACCCACGCCCACAAACGGCAGCCCCAAGTCACTGGCCGATTTACAATGATCTCCCGACAAAATGCCCAATCCCCCGGAATAGATGGGGAGCGCTTCGTGCAGACCAAATTCTGCTGAAAAATAGGCGATGACTTCATCCGTACGATCGGGATAGGTGCGCCTATACCAGGTGTCGGTGGGATTCATGTAGGCATCGAAAGCCGTCAAAACAGCTTCGTACAACTGCAAAAAGTCGGTATCTTCTGCCAAACGCGCCAATGTTGCCGGATCAACGGCGCGCAATAATTTGATAGGATTATGGTTGGTTTGCTCCCATAAAACAGGATCGACGGCACGGTACATCTGCTGCGCTGCCGGCGACCATGACCACCACAAATTATATGCCAGCTCGCTTAAGCGTGAAAGTGGGGGGGGTAAAGGCGGAAAAACGGAAATAGCTCCGAGAATTTTCATGTGAATCAGGCTCCTTAATGCAACTGGGGTGAGCTCCGCATGATCTTCGGGCTCAGCCGGCAAGAATCAACAGGGGTTGGGGATAAAGATGAAGGCACGATAATAGCGCGCTGGCCGGGGCTTGGCAAATGCGAGAGCACGGAATGGGGGCGGGATCAACTGGAAGTGGAGACAGATGTTTCAAATGAGGCAACTTTTTTCCCTGCCAGCACATCGTAAAAAAGGGCCTCATAGGCATCGGTAACCGTATCCCAGTTATATTTTTGTTGGGCATGGGCCGCGGCACGAATGCGATACTCGGCGACTTCCTGCGGGTTGTCGAGGAGATGTTGCAACACCTGGCGTAAGGAAGTAGCACCCATCTGCCCATCATAGCTGAGAGCGGCGTCCCCGACGGTCTCCAGATTTTCGGGGGTGTTATGCACGAGCACACAATTGCCAAAGGCCATAGCTTCCACCAACGCCGGATGGGTGCCGCCAACACCGGATGTCAGGGTGAAGGCGTAGGCGTTGCTGGCCAGCTCCCAGTACCCTTCGCCAAACACATAACCAGGTAAGATGACACGCGGATCATGGGTGGCGTGCAGGCGCTTTTTATAATCGTCGGCATAGGCGGCATCCCCCACGACGACACATTTCATGTCGGTATCGAGATGCTGCCAGGCTTCGATGAGATGATGGGCGCAGTTTTCGGGCACCAGTCGGCCCACAAAGAGCACATAGTGGCGGGGCTTCAATCCCAATTGGGCCAAAGTATCGCCAGGAGGACGGTGGGGCAGTTCGGCGCCGTAGGCAATGTAGGTGGTGGGGATGTGGTAGACATCCTGATAGTAACGCTGCACGACTCGGGAATCGGTGACGACGGCGTTGGCCAGGGGCCCGGCCATTCTCTCGGCAAACTGGATGTATTTCTTGGCCAACGTGGGCCATTTCGCCCGTCTCCAGTCCAAACCATCCACATTGATGAGGGTTTTTTGTCCTGCCAGGCGCGGAATCCAACTCACAAGACTATTGCCGGCAATGAAATAGAGAACCACGTCGTAGTGCTGATTTAATCCATGCACACTGGATAGGAAGGAGTGGACAATGGTATCGAGATATTTATTGGTGATGGTGGGGAGTTTGATCAAGCGCATGCCGCCATAAGTGGGCTCGTCATAGTCGATATGATGGCTGCGGGCGTAGACTGTGACATCGTGACCACGCTCGGCCAAACGTGTGCCCAACTGCTCGACACAGGTTTCAAAACCCGAATACGAGGCGGGAACACCACGTGTCCCCATGAGGGCGATGCGCAAAGTTTTTGGGGAAGGTGTTGTCATAACGAATAAAAGAGGCTTGTTGATAGAATGAGAGATGTCAGGGAGTGCCGGAGCTAAATTCAGCCTGGAGCTTTTCCACATCTGCCCGGTCTTGGGGGCTGGCACTGCGCCCCAATAATTGCTGCAGGGTGTTGCGCGCCGTGGCCGTGTCGCCCATGCGTCCCTGCGCCAAGGCAATGCCCAGCAGCAGATGCGGATCGTCGGGCCGCAGGATGTATGCCTGCGTGAGTTCGTCCAGCGCCAAGGGATATCTTAACAACTTCAGATAGGCATTGCCAAGCAGACGATGCGTCCAGTAGTCGTCGGGGGCCAACGCCGACGCCTGTTCAAGTGCGGTAGCGGCCTCCTCATTGCGGCCCAAACCCAACAGCGCTGCCCCCAGCCCGGCATAGGCGACGGCATCCTGATCATCGACAGCCAGAACGATTTGGTAGGATTGCACCGCCGCCGCAAACTCCTGGCGTTGCCGCTGGCTATCGCCGCGCTGCCTCCACAGAAACCGCTGCTGCTCCGGCGCCAACTGGCTAGTTATGTCCAGTGACTCGGCGAAGGACAGGGTATCCGTATCAGCAGTGGGGGGTATCCAGTACAGATCCTGACCGGCATTGGGAAAATGCAGGGCATGGGCGGCGTTGAGCCACTCCTCCATGCCGGATGCCGACAGCTCGCCGGCCGGGGCATGGAGCCAGATGGCCTGCTGGCTTCGGTGCAAGGCAAATATCTCGGGCGCAGATACCGCAGAAAAGCCCGGCGGAGGAGCGGGTGCCAGGGACACGTGGGCGCCGGGTTGTTGGCTGGCAAGGGCCAGCAGGTCGGGAGGGGTGGGAACAGCGGAAGAGGCGCAGGCTGCGAGGAAAAAAACGAGCAGAAAAGGGAGAAGGGATTTCATGGCGTGGATACGAGCATCTGGCGATACATCTCTGCAAAAGCAGAGACATGCTGATCATAACTGAAGTGCCGCTGTACCCGCTCTCGGCCTGCCTGCCCCAAATGCCGCCGCAACTCGGGCTGCTGGGCCAGACGCACCAGAGCATGGCACATCTCGGCGGCAAAGTCGGGCGCAACCAGATAGCCGGTCAATCCATCGACGACGGTCTCCAGGGGGCCGCCATGCCGCGTGGCGATCACGGGCCGGGCGCTGGCCATGGCCTCGATCACCGCCATTCCAAACGGTTCTGGACGCAACGATGGCACCACAACCATGTCAAGGGCGGCCATCACCTGGGGGCTGTCGCTGCGGAACCCGGCCCATGTCACATGCTTGGCAATGCCCAATGTCCGGGTCAGCTCTTGCAACGCCGGCAGGCGCCATTCTTCGCCCGGGACCGGGCTGCCGACAATGACCCCGTGCAGGTGCGGAGCCTGTGGCAAAGCCTGCGCCAGCGCCTGCAAAAACAATTCCTGGCCTTTCCAGGCCGATATGCGTCCTACAACCCCCACTAACACGTCGTCCGGGCGGATACCCCAGGCCCGGCGCAGGGCCTGAGTATCATGGTGAGGATGATACACCTCTGTATCGACGGCATCATAGATGACCGACATTTTGGCCGCCAGCCCTGGCTGATCCGCCAGCAGATGGTCGGCGACGGCCTGGCTGATGGCCACCACCCGATCACTCGAGTGCTGCACCATCCAGGCAATCGCTTTGCGCATCCATACGGGCTGGGTGATGATTTCGTGCACATGCCACAGGTGTGGGAGATGCCGGCGCCGGGCGGTGAGGGCCCCGGCCAGCACCGCCGTTGTGTTGGAATGAATGATCAGGGGAACATCCGTTGGCGTAAACGCCCGCATTCGTGACGGCGCCACCGCCATACGGCGCAGCAAGGGCAACAACCCCTTTGCCGAGAGATAACGCCGGCGCAATACGGGCATGTCGACGGCATGATGCTCGATGCCTGCTGCCAACAAAGCCTGACTCAGCAAGCCTTCGTAGGCGATATCGGTGGGGGTGAGTACCACAGGATGAAACTGTTGAGGATCGAGGCGTTGCACAAGATTGAGCAGCACCACGTCGGAGCCATACAACTCGTTGGAGCTATGAACATAGACAATGTGCGGGCGCGGGGTCATTGAGCCGCCTCCGCGGGGCGAGATGGCCACAGAACCCGGCTGCCAGCGGCCAGCAACCCGGCCTGCACCCAACTGGCGCTCAGCCAGATGCCATCTGTCGACTGATACGCCAGGCCCCACAATACCATCAAGCTGATACTCAGCCCCAGCAGCGCCAGACGATCACCAGCAGGCAATCCCGAGCGCAGTGTCTTCAATGCCGGCAGGAACAGGGCGGCGACAAAACCGCAAAAAGAAAGCAATCCCAGCAAACCTGTTTCCTGCAACAAACGGAGGCTGATGTTGCTGATCCAGGCAGGATGGGCCCGTAGTTCACCATGAAGATCATAAAAAGACCCCGGCCCCCAGCCTGTCAGGGGCTGTTTGCGCCAGTCATCCAGGGCCAGGGTCCAATCCGAAAGCCGGGCAGAGAAAGTGGCGTCATGGCCGAGATTCAAAAAAGATTGCAGGCGGTCGACAAACGGGAAAGAAGGCGGCAACAAGGGCGCCACCGCCAACACCATCAAGATTAAAAAGGGCGCCGCAGTCAGCGCCAACAGAAAGCGGTTCATCGTGTGCCACGCCTTCCATGTATACAATATCCACAACAATCCCATGCCAACAGCAAACATCACCCATGCCCCGCGCGACAAACTCAGAAACAGCGCCAGCAGCAAAATACCCAGGCCCATGATGCGCAGGGTCTGACGGCGTCGGGCAGTGTGACCCCATCCGGCAAAGATAATCGCCGCCAATACAATTGCCCACGAAGCAGTGTGGCTGCCGAATAAGTTTCCCTCTTCGAATGTGCCGTAGGGGATAGGTTCTGTAAAATTCCAGGCCACCTGCACGCCCAAATTGATACCAAAGGCATACATGACCCGGGCCAGAATCCCAAACGCGGCTTCAAGCACACCGGCGCCTAAAAACATCGTCATGGCCAGCCACCACTGGCGGCGGGTGCTGATCAGATTGACGACCAGAAAAAATGTGAGCACCAACAGCGACAGGCGCATAGAGTTTTGGATGCCTGTGCTCAACCGCGGGCTAAAAAATACGCCCGCAACCACATTCATGCCCCACCAAGCCAGCGCCATCCAAAAGGCCAGGGGTGCCCGCAGCCGGCCGCGCTGGATGAGCACCTGAAAAGCCGCGACCGCCGTCACTGCCAGCGCCGCGATATGTTCGGGCCGCACCGATACGGGGCCTATATCGAAACGATAGCGGGTGAGCAACGCTGCCACAATCAGAATCGCCAGGCCACTCAATGGCCAGCCAGCCACCAGAAACAGTGCCCCCATCAAGCCCCCCAGCGCCACAACCACCACCACATCGTGCGCCTGCCATAGCCAGGGCAGCGCCCCCATCAACAAACCCAAAGCGACGGCCAGTGGCAGCCAATAGGGCAGTAAACGCCTCACTTTCACGCCTGGGGCTCCGTTGTCTGCCGAAATTTGATGATTTTGGCTGGCACGCCGCCCACCACCGCCAGAGGGGGCACATCTGCTGTGACCACGCTGCCCGCCGCCACCACGGCTCCTTTCCCCACCCGCACACCGTCCAACAACAGTGCTCCTGAGCCCAACCATACATCATCCTCCACGACGATGCCAGCGTGGGTCACGCCCTGTACCTTGATGGGCACATCGCTGCGTTCGATGACATGATTTTCGGAATGGAAGCGCACCCCTTGGCCGATCAGCACCTGGCTGCCGATGGTCACGCCCCCGGCTGCGCCCACAAAGCTGTAATCTCCCAGATTGGAATCATTCCCAATACGAAATCCCTTGCCCAAATGTGTGATTGCACCCGTACATTCGATCACCGTAAAGCGGCCGATGGATACATTATCGCCGATGCAAACGCCCTCTGCACTCAAGGCGTCGATCTTGACATCGTCCTCCAGGGTGACGCTGGCGCCGACATGCATGCGTCTGCTATTCAGCAACTGCACGCGTCGTCCCACAAAAAAAGCGCCCCCACATGCGGCCAGCGTAGGACGGCGCAACCAGCCCCGGACGTAGGCCAGCGCCCGTTCCTTGAACAGCGTCATCATGCCGCTCAACGGAAGCCGCGGATCAATGGTATAATGCGGGTTGTGTTTAATTTGGCGAATAAGTGTTTGCAAGGTAGGTCTTAACATACAGCAGGCTCCCTTCCCATTGTAACGAGACAGTGCAGATTCGACAACGTTAGCGCCCAGGCATTTTCTGTCAAGCGCTATTGCGGCCACACCAGACTGTCATACCAGTCAACACGAAAGGACTTTATCTCTATGCCAGCAGACCATTTTCTCCTGATAATCATTCTCGACGATTTAGATCGGTTGTCAGCGGTCCTCGATAGCTTATACGCGGTCGGCGTCCCCGGGGTGACCATCATGAATAGCCTGGGCGGGCGCAAGGCGCAGTCATGGCTCGAAGATTTCGGGCTGGGCGGAATCTCCCGCTGGTTTCAGTCAGATGAGGTTGCGCAACGCACCCTGTTGTGTGCTTTGCCCGCAAAACAAGTCGAAGCAGCGATTGCTGCGGCCGAACAGGCGATTGGAGGCTTTGGCCGCCAGAACAGCGGCATCTTATTCACAATTCCTCTGGGCCGCACTCTGGGACTAAAAAAACGCACCCTGCCGGAGCAAGGGGTCTCAACCCCCCATGCCTCCACTGCCGACCGCACTTTTAGCGCCTATCCGGTCTCCAAAGCCCTGGAACTCATGGATTTCAAGCCAGTCACCGTACGGGCCAATGCCTCGTTGGAAGATGTGGCAGAAGCGCTATTGCAAAGCCCTTCCACTCATGTGGCCGCAGTCATCAGCCGTACCGATCATCTTTTGGGCCTGGTGACTTTGCGGGCGCTGGCCGACCAGATATTTCTGGGCATCATGCCCGAATTATTTGTACAAGAAACCCGTGATCTGGAACAGGCCGTTGCTCTCTCCAAAATGACACAGGTGCGCTCTGCTGCCGACATCATGATCGAAACGGTGGCCGTGCGGACAGACGATCCCATCAGCAAAGCCTTCCAGTTGATGCACCAACACGATCTTTCCGGCCTGCCGGTAGTCAACGACTCGAATCAGGTGCTCGGGTTTCTGAGCCTGCTGGAATTACTGGCCCTCGAGTTGGAGATGGGGCAATAAAATGAACGATATGCTCATTGCCTTAATACTCTTTACTGTTGCTTATGCCGTCATTGTCTCCGAACGCGTCGATCGCATGGTGGTGGCGCTGTTAGGGGCCATGGCGATGATCGCCTTTGTCCGCGGTTACGATCAGGACATCGCCTTCCACGCCATCGACCTCAATGTCATCTTCCTGCTAATGGCGATGATGATCATTGCCAACATTCTCAGCGAAACAGGTGTTTTTCAGTGGCTGGCCATCAAGGCGGTACACCTGGGGCGGGGAAACCCGGTACGGGTGATGCAGGTGCTGGCCGTCGTCACGGCTCTGGGCTCGGCAATGCTCGACAATGTGACGGTCGTGGTTCTCATCGCCCCCATCACCATCTTTGTAGCCTCGACGCTTAAAGTGAATCCTGTCCCCCTGCTCATTGCCGAGGTGCTGGCCTCGAATATCGGTGGGGCCGCCACCCTGATCGGAGATCCGCCCAATATCCTCATCGGCAGCGCCGCCCAGCTCGATTTTGTTACCTTTGTGTGGCACATGGGCCCGTTGGTGCTGGCATCGCTGCTGCTGTTTGTCCTCATCCTACCACTGATGTTTCGGCGGGCGTTGGCCGTTACTGGTGGGGGAACAAAAAAAGAACTGGGGCTCAGCGCCGAGGGCGTGATCACGGACCCGGTATTACTGCGACAGTCACTGGTGATCTTGAGTCTGGTAATGTTGGGATTCTTATTGCACAGTGTGCTGCACTTACAAACAGCCACCATCGCCCTCTCCGGCGCTGCCGCTCTGCTCCTGTGGACCAAACGCGACCCCCACAAAATACTGAGAGATGTGGAATGGCCCACGTTGCTCTTCTTTGTGGGGTTGTTCATCCTGGTAGAAGCCCTCGTCTACGTGGGCGCCATTGAAATAGCCGCCGACTGGCTGTTCCGAGCCACAGGCGGCAGCATGCCTGTAACGGCGATGGCTTTGCTGTGGGTTTCGGGCATTGCCAGCGGGGTGGTCGACAACATCCCCTACACAGCCACCATGATTCCCCTGGTCAAAAGCCTGGGCGCAGCGGGCATGAATACGGGGCCCTTGTGGTGGGCCTTGGCCATCGGGGCAGATTTTGGCGGAAATTCGACCCTGGTGGGGGCCTCAGCCAACGTGGTCGTGGCCAGTTTTGCCGCTCGCAGTGGCTACAAGATCTCATTTATCCAGTTTGCACGCTACGGTTTACTCACAACCTTCCTCACCCTCGTCCTGGGGTCAGTCTATCTCTGGCTTCGTTATTTGATTTGATGGCAGGTACATTATGAGAATCGGCATCGATTTGCGCCTGGTGTACCACCGTCAGGCTGGAATCAGTTGGTATGCTTTACGCTTGCTGCGCGCCTTATCCCACATAGATCATGAAAATGAATATGTGTTGCTGCAACACCGCAAGCAAACACAGCCCCTGGTTGACGCCCCCAATTTTTCGGTGGCCACCCTTATGACTCCGGTCCATGCCCGCTTCGAACAATGGCCTCTGAGCTTAGAAACAGGGCTGTTGGGGCTTGATCTGATCCATAGCCCCGATTTCATCCCCCCCATGCACAACCGCATCCCCGCCGTGATCACCGTCCACGATCTGGCCTTTTTGCGTTATCCCAACTTTGTCACCGTCGATGCTGCCCGCTATTACGGGCAGACAGAACTCGCTGTCAAACGTGCCAGTCGCATCATTGCCGTCAGCAACTCGACACGTGCCGATCTGGTGACATTGCTAGGCGCCCCCGAATCGAAAATCAACGTCATCCACGAAGCAGCCGCTCCCTTCTATCAGCCCATTTCCCCGGACACAGCCCGCCAGCGCCTGCAGGCAGCAAATATGCAAGTTCCCACATCCTTTATGCTGGCCGTGGGAACCATCGAACCCCGGAAAAACCTGGGCACCTTATTACGAGCCTGCGTGCACCTTAAAAATGATTATGGGATCGCCATCCCCCTGGTGTTTGCCGGTGAACCCGGATGGTTGTTCGAAGATGTGCGGGCCTTTGTGCACAACAACAAACTCAGTGATGATGTCATCTTCCTGGGCAAAGTGCAGAACAAAGAATTACGGGCGCTGTACAATTTGGCCACTGTTTTCGTACATCCGGCATTTTACGAAGGATTCGGCCTGCCTCCGCTCGAAGCCATGGCCTGCGGAGCCCCCGTGCTCTGCTCCAATGCCGGCAGCCTGCCCGAAGTCGTGGGCGACGCCGCCTTGCTGGCCCCACCCGAAGATGTCGAAGCCTGGACAATCGCCATCCAGCGGCTGCTCCAGGACGAAACCCTGCGCCAGGAATTCTGCCACAAAGGCTTACAGCGGACGCAGATGTTTTCCTGGGAAAAGGCCGCAACCCAAACACTAGAAGTTTACAAACAGGCAGTCGAGCTTTAGAGAGTTTTTCCCATGCCAACAGATGACATCATTCACGTCTACGGACATCGATGGGCGCAGGACCTCCTGCGTGCCGCGGTTTTGGCCCGACGCACCAGCCACGCCTATCTCTTCACCGGCGCCGATCACATTGGCAAGACCACACTCGCCCGCGCCTTTGCCCAGGCCCTCACGTGTACCTCCCCCGGCGAGCAGGGACTGGGCGGCTGCGGGCAATGCCGGAGTTGTCACCTCGCCGCCCTGCAAGCACACCCCGACCATCGTTCCATCGTGCCCGAAAAGGGCAAAATTCGCGTTGACGCCGTGCGAGAGATCATCCACGAAGCCACCCTCTCCCCGATCGAAGGACAATTCAAGGTATTTATCATCACCGCCTTTGATCGTGCCAATCCCAACGCCGCCAATGCCCTGCTGAAAACACTGGAAGAACCCAGTGCCAGCACCCGCATCTTATTAATCAGTAGCCAATCGGCCAATCTCCTGCCCACCATTACATCCCGCTGCCAAATCGTCAATCTGCGGCCACTCTCCACGGAGACCGTAGCCCGAGCCCTGCAGGAAAACTGGCAAGTACCGACTGAGCTCGCCCAACTTCTGGCTGGGCTGAGCAGAGGCCGTTTGGGGTGGGCCGTAGAGATGGCCACCCAACCCGCGGCCTGGGAATCGTATCAACTGCAATTCCAGCGCATGCAAGCCTTGCCCCGGCAAGGCGTTGTCGAGCGGATGACCCTGGCAGCAGAGCTGGCCCGCGGCGACGACATCGAATCGATATTGCAGCCGTGGTTGCTCTTTTGGCGGGACGTGTTGTTCTTGCAGCAGACAGGGCCGCAGCTTGTACTGCACCGCGATCAACTCTCGGCCTTACAAGACCTCGCCCAACGCACACAACCCGCCGCCGTGCGCCGATTCCTGGCCGCACTGATGCAAACAGCCACCTACAGCCGCCAGAATGTGAGCCTCCAACTGGCCATGGAATCATTGTTGCTCAAAGTCCCCGTTTCATCGTAGAATAACCCACAGTCGCCGCTTTTGGCGTTCCTACCATCATCATCAAGAGGAATCTATATGCCCCAGGTTGTTGGCATTCAATTCCAGCCTGTTACGAAACTATATCATTTCAGCCCCGGCCCCTACACCGGCCTGCTACCTGGCGAATGGGTCGTTGTTGAAACCGCACGCGGGTACGAACTTGTGCAGGTTGTAGTGCCCCCCAAAGAGATTGACGAAGGCGAGGTCAGCGGCCAGCTCAAGCCCGTGATCCGGCGCGCCACATCCCGTGACTTATCCCAAAAAGAGTACTGGGCGTCACAGGAAGACATTGCCCTGCAAGTATGCCAGCGCAAAGCCAAAGAACACCACCTGGTCATGAAAATCGTGCGCTGCGTTTACAGTTATAATGGGCGGCAGTTGCTGGTCGAATTTCTGGCAGATAAGCGCATCGATTTTCGCAATCTCGTCAAAGATATCGCTCATCACTTCAGCACCCGCATCGAGATGCGCCAGATCGGTGTACGTGATCAGGCCAAGCTCATTGGCGGATTTGGGAAATGCGGACGAGATATTTGTTGCAGCTCATTTTTACGAGAATTTCATCCAGTTTCGATAAAAATGGCAAAAAATCAAACACTACCTTTAAATCCTACAGATATTTCCGGTTCATGTGGACGATTATTGTGCAGTTTGGCATACGAGGATGATCTGTACGCCGAGATGCGCAGGTATTTACCCAAGCGCGGACAACGTGTGGAAACGCCAGAAGGAATTGGGCGAGTCATGCATCTCAATATCCTGCTGCAAAAGGCCACGGTTGACCTGGAGGGCGGACCGCGGGTAGAGCTGGCTGCTGCGGACCTGAACATTCCCGGGCATCCCGAAAAACGCTACGGAAACGGCCCTTGATCCACTGACGACCAGATTCGTTATGACGTTCGTCATTATCTGTCGCGCCCAAAACTACCAGGTCCTTTCATAGCTCGAAATCTGCACGAACGCGTCTTTGGGCCACCTCCGTCCGGCGAATCGAATTCGTCTTCTCTTTGCGCCCAGACCCCGCAGGGTCCGGCGCTAAAACATTTCCAATCATTCCCCACACCTATCACTCAATCCCCGCAACCTTTCTCATGAGGAGATCTTTTATAATGACACCTTCCACACTGGAACTGCTCGGCAACGAAACCGAATATCTGTTGGAACACACTTGTCAGGGCATCCCCAAAGAAATGATTTATACACCCGGTCCCGACTACGTGTACCGGGTCTTCTCCCAGACAGACCGCTCCCCCGTTGTCATGCGTAACCTGCAGCTCATTCTTAACACCGGACGCATGGCGGGCACAGGCTATGTTTCTATTCTGCCGGTCGATCAGGGCATCGAACATTCGGGCGCTGCCTCCTTCGCTCCCAACCCCCTGTACTTCGATCCCGAGAATATCATCAAGTTGGCCATCGAAGGCGGCTGCAATGCCGTGGCATCAACCCTGGGTGTGCTGGGATCTGTCTCCCGCAAATATGCCCACAGAATTCCTTTCCTGGTCAAAATCAATCACAACGAATTGTTGACCTACCCGGCCATACACGATCAAACGCTCTTTGCCAATGTGCAACAGGCATTCGATCTGGGCGCCGTCGCCGTGGGAGCCACAGTCTATTTTGGCTCCGCCGAATCGCGTCGCCAGATTCTCGAGATCAGCGAAGCATTCGCCATAGCGCATGAGCTGGGCCTGGTCACCGTGCTATGGGCGTATCTGCGCAATCCCGCTTTCAAAAAAGAGGGCGTCGATTATAGTGCGTCTGCCGACCTGACCGGCCAGGCGAATCATCTGGGGGTCACCATCGAAGCCGACATCATCAAGCAAAAGCAGGCCGTCAACAACGGTGGCTTCACCGCCATCGGTTTTGGCCGCACGAATCCCCTCGTTTACGACAAGCTCACCTCCGACCATCCCATTGACCTCACTCGCTGGCAAGTGGCCAACTGTTACATGGGCCGCATCGGCCTCATCAATTCCGGCGGCGCTTCCGGCAGCAACGATCTGGCGCAGGCCGTGCGCACCGCCGTGATCAACAAGCGTGCTGGCGGCATGGGTCTCATCTCCGGCCGCAAAGCTTTCCAGAAACCCATGGCCGAAGGGGTGCAACTCCTGCACGCCATTCAGGACGTATTCAGGGATACCTCCATCACGATTGCTTGACACCAAAAGCGCTGGTTATACGAAAGCCGCCATCCTGATAAATGGCGGCTTTTTTTGTAACATTTTGTAATATACCTGAATCCTTAACCATCTTCTTTAACGAAGACGAAAACAGTCACTTTCATATCGATAGCGACCACATTTTCTGCCACCAGCAGGACCATCCGATCCTCCGTCAACGCCTGCACCTGCACAGTCGTTCCCGGATAAAGCCCTGACTGCCCCAGATATCGCAGCCTTTCGGCGCTAGGATCGCTAAATCCGGATATTATTGCCGTTTCGCCGGGCGTCACCCGCATCAGCTTAGCCTGTTCGAGTGCCGTCCACGTTCTTTCGCGTGTGGGGATGGGCGCCCCATGAGGATCGCGTGTCGGATGGCCAAAATCTCATCCATACGTGCTTCCAGCTCTTCGGATAGTCCTTGCTCCCCTCTGCCCGATTCCTCACGCACCCGAACCCAGGGCCTCGGCCAGATAAAGTTCGATCAAGTGATATGGCGTAGACAAGCGTCAGCCGCATCCGTAATGCGGCTGTTCAGCGTCAGTTGCCCAGGCAGGTGCCTACGGCGCCGGCGCTTTGAACCCAGGGGTGGTCGAGTGGCACCAGCTTGACGTTGCCTGCTACCTGAGACAAAGGCACAGCTTCGTAACTACCTCCTCGTGCGGCGACCATCACCCCGTAGTGTTCTTTTTTGATCAGTTCGACGCAGGCGGTTCCCAAACACGTGGAGAGCAGACGATCGGCGGCAGAGGGGATGCCTCCTCGTTGCAGGTACCCCAAGATGGTCAGCCGTGATTCCAGGCCGGTTTGTTCTTCCAGGCGTTGCACCAGGCGTAAGGTGCCACCTATCATATTCGCTCGCAGGCGTTTGATCTCAGCTTTGAGGGAAGCCGATATCTCAGGATCGTCCGTCTGGGCGCGCTGTTGTTCCAACTCCTGAATATGGGTTGCTTGCTCCTGGGTGCAAGCACCTTCGGCCACTGCTACGATGCTAAAGCGGCTCCCGCGGCGACTGCGACGCAAGATGGCTTCGGCTACGATATCCACCTGGTAAGGGATCTCGGGAACGAGGATGACGTCGGCACCGCCGGCAATGCCGGCGCCCAGGGCCAGCCAACCGGCGCGATGCCCCATCACTTCTACCACAATAATGCGATGATGACTGTGCGCAGTGCTGTGCAGACGATCAATCGCCTCGGTGGCAATGCCCAGAGCGGTGTCGAAGCCAAGGGTGACGTCGGTCATGGCGACATCGTTGTCGATAGTTTTGGGCAGGGTGATGATGTTGAGCCCTTTCTCCGCCAGACGCAGGGCGTTTTTCTGCGTGCCGCCTCCGCCCAGGCACACCAGCACATCGAGATAATGGCGAGCATAGTTGTCGACCATGACATCGGTCATGTCCATGACACGGGTGCCTACGGGCATACGATGCGGTTTGTCGCGGCTGGTGCCCAAAATGGTGCCGCCCACGGTGAGAATCCCCGATAAAGCCCGCCCGTCCAGGCGCTGGGAGCGATTTTCCATCAAGCCGCGGAAACCATCGCGAAAACCAATAACCTGCATATTGGAGCGAATGGCCGTTTTGCCAATGGCGCGGATGGCGGCATTGAGGCCGGGACTATCGCCTCCAGCAGTCAGAATTCCAATTTGCTTTGACACGGACGTCACCTCTGTTGTGTGGAATAAAAGCCGGGTAATGGGTCTTCAGACGATACGAATATCCACCAACATGCGCCCTATGAGCCAGCGCCCGTGCCGTTGCGTGAGGGTAATGGTAGCGCTATCGTCCGGGCGGGCGTTGGCATCTGCGGAGATGTTGAGGGTGACTGCCGGGGCGGAGTCAGCCTGGGATGTCAGCCGCAGCCATTCGGCTTCGTCGTCCAGCAGATGGGCGGCGCTGCGTTGCATGGCGCCTGTCCAACTGAGCTGCACGCGACCGCGACGAAACTGTTTCCGATCTATTTCCAGGCCCATGGCAGCGTTCTCGCCCGCAAAGGTGAAGAGGGGCAACGTTAGTTCGGCGCTGCTACCGGCCGATATCTGTAGTTGCACCACGTTTTTCAGGGCCAGATTGTTGTCGTTGGCCACGGCCCAAGGGTACGTGACGGGATCGTCGGGCGAATGCAGCCGTACCAAAAAGGCAAAGGGCCCCGCATTCTCGGGCAACCACGACAGCGCCGCTGTTTGTGACTCTCCGGCGGCGATGTCGGGGAAAGTGACCGTGCCCAATGCCTGCCAACTGTCAGGGATCAGAGAAGGGGTGGCCGGGGCGATAAAGATATCGGCCTTGACTTCGCGAGCGACTTCGGGGCCTCGATTCCAGGTGCGCACATAAATCCAGTTGAGGTCATGGGCACGTGGCATTTGATGGGCTGTCTGGGCATCGCGACGATTGCGCACCCAGATGTCGGGGCTGTTGTAGCGATCACTACCGCGCGGCAATTCTCCTTCGTCCGCGTCATGTGCCCGCACATAAATATCGGCCAGCGGCGCCCGCTCGGCCGTGATGGCCACCTGATTGTGTTCGGTAATGAAGGCGTAGGGCAGCACGCCGTAGCCATTATGCAAAGCGCCATCAAATCCCCATGGCGACCAGGAATTGCGGAGGATGAAGTAGCCGCCACCGGGGGCGTCGTCGTCATCGACATACCCGACGAGGGGGAAGGCATGTGACCCATTGGCCCGCTCCCCGGGAAACGGCATGTTGATCTTGCCATAACGGCGGGTGACGCGATTCTGATACCATGACAGGTAGATGGGAATGGAGACCATCACGGCCTTGTCGGCTGCCAGCGCCGCCTTAATGCCGCCGATATCCTGAGGATCGAGGGTCAGGACTCGCTTGACGCGGTAACGCCAGGCATTGGCGAGGGCTGCGGGTGGGGGCGGGCCTTGATCTTCATCGCCAAGACGGGGACGGCTATTGTAAGGCCAGACCTGTTCGGAGGCGGTTCCGAGTTCTGCCAGGCAGTCCATGCCCAAATGGGGAAAGGTGCCGCTGACGGTGGGAAGCTTATCCTGCTGTTTGCACCACCAGTAAATCAGTTGTTCTGACAGATCGAGTTCGGAAGGTGCGGCCAGCCCGGCGGCGATTTCCAGTTGCTCGCGCACGGCGGCGGCAGCGTGGGCCACACAGGTGCCTCGCCCGCCCTGATCGCGAGGAGGAGGGAGATGATCGGCGAAGTTGACGACGGGGGGCAGTGTGGGAGCCACAGGCAAGCGCACATATTTGCTTTCGGCCCTCTCGGTGGGCGGCGGCTCCAGGGCTCCGGTTTGATACGTGGCCCCCATGGCTTCTTGCTCCAACGCCGATTTGGCGCCGCGCAGGCTGACCATGGAACGAGCACGCGCCAGCAAGGCATCGAGTTGATCATCAGTCATTTGCAGCAACGAGCGCACGAGATCACGCCCGCCCGGCACTTCCACGCATGCCAGCAAGTCCTGGACGCTGTTAAGCCAGTAGGGTTTGAGAGCTGCGATATGAGTGGGACTCAGACCGGAGACGCGGCTGAGGGGGGCAGCATTGATGAGGGGAGGGGGGGCTTGCACCGACATGGAAGGATCTCCTTGGTCGCCAACAGGAAGGGGAATGCTTGACTGGGGTCAGTATAGCACTGGCGGATTTTGGGAGGCAAACCCTCTCTTGCAAACGGGGCGGAGCCAGGGCAGCCAACCCGCCGCATCACACGGCGAATCAATTCGCCGCCTGACCGGGGAAAAGTCCCCGCAGGGACTTGGCGGATGCCTCCTCAACTTGGCGGGTGGCGATTCACTTGCCAAAAATGAGCCTAAAAGGCGTTCGGTCCTGCCTGTGGCAGACGGAGCTGCGGAGACAGCAGCTATCGCATCAACAGGCCCTCACTGTCAACAAGATCGGTCGCCGTAGGGCGACCGGTGGCCAAAGGCCCCATAGCCCCGATTTCAATCGGCGGGACGGCTTGCTCCTAGCCGGATTCGCAATCCGGCGTACTTCGTCGTGGGTGCGGTTCATTTGCCAATTTCCGGGGACGCACCCACCAGACCTATGGTGCCTTGTTGGGATTCTCAACAT
>JAADGC010000234.1 GCA_013152585.1 Chloroflexota bacterium | reverse complement strand
AAATCCCCGCAGGGATTTCAGCCCCCGCTTAACCACATCAAATCCCTGCGGGGATTTGGCCCCTTGAGACGCACATTTCCAATGTGCGGCCAATGCTGTTTGGAGATGCCCCCACGGTTGTCTGTCATCGGGAATCAGAGGGAACCGCAGCCCAGATAACGCAGTGCGTCGTACGCTGCATCCCCATTTGGACATCTGCATCTGATTACGATATAGTGAGTTCGCTCACAGTCCGAGCGCTGTCCAACCATTATTCGTGCCATCCATTTTCACGATCGAAAGGAGTTATCTCCATGCTTACTGTGTTCGAAAAGCTCCTCTTCGCCGCCCTGGTCTCGGCGGTCATTTGGAACGGTTACTGGGGGTTTCGCAAAGTCTATCTCGTGATACTGCGGGGAGAAGGGGATTTTGATGATAAGAATATCGTGCCGCGGGCAACCAAAGCGCTGCTTTCGTGGCTGACGTTGCGTCCCACCTGGAAAACCCGGCCTGTCTCCAGCCTGTTTCACGCCATGATCGCCTGGGGCTTTACGTTCTATGTCCTGGTCAATTTTGGCGATGTGATCCAGGGCTATTTCCCCATCCACTTTTTAGGTGAAGGCGTGATTGGGAATGGTTACCGGTTGTTGGCCGATGTGTTCAGCGTAGCGGTGATCGTGGGCATGTTGTATTTCCTGTTTCGGCGCTTTATCTTCGATTCCCCTGTCCTTAAATTCCGCGATAATATCAAATTGCTGGAAAAGGTGCGGATGGGAGGAACCCACAAAGATTCGCTGATTGTGGGTCTGTTCATTCTTTTTCATGTTGGTTTTCGTTTTCTGGGCGATAGCTTTAGCATCGCCCTCGAAAATCACAGCGATCCCTATCGGCCTTTTGCCAGCGCGGTCAGCGCCTTGTGGGCGGGTTTGCCCACTCCGACGCTGGTCTTCTGGTACCATGCGTTCTGGTGGATTGCCCTGGGCCTGATCCTGGCCTTTATTCCCTATTTCCCCTACACCAAGCACTTTCATTTGATTATGGCTGGCGTCAATTTCCTTTTACAGCCACAGCGCACGGCCCTGGGAACGCTGGAGCCAATCGATTTCGAAGACGAAAGCATTGAGCAATTCGGCGTCGCCCGCCTGGAAGAACTGCCGTGGAAACATATCCTGGACCCCTTCGCCTGTATCATGTGCAATCGCTGCCAGGATGCCTGCCCGGCCTACATCACCGGCAAGGAGTTGTCGCCGGCGGCGTTGGAGGTCAACAAGCGCTACTACATCAATACCCACCTTGACGAACTGGCCGCGGGCCAGGCATCAGCCGACACCTTACTCGACTTTGCCATCAGTGAATCGGCGCTGTGGGCCTGTACCGCCTGTGGCGCCTGCATCGAAATCTGCCCGGTGGGGAACGAGCCCATGTTCGACCTCATGTACATGCGCCGCAACCAGGTGCTGATGGAGAGCGATTTCCCCGATGAACTGCAAACGGCCTTTACGGGCATGGAACGCACCGGCAATCCCTGGAAGATGAGCGCCGCCGACCGCATGGCCTGGGCCAACGGCCTCGATATCCCCACCATCGCCGAAAACCCCGACCCGGACATCCTGTGGTGGGTTGGCTGCGCCCCCTCCTATGATATGCGCGCCCAGGCGACGGCCAAAGCCCTGGCCAAGGTCATGAAAGCTGCCGGCGTCAATTTCGCCGTGCTGGGCGAACGGGAAAGCTGCACCGGCGATTCAGCTCGCCGCGCCGGCAACGAATATCTCTTCTTCACGATGGCAACACAGAACATCGAGACGCTGAACGAAGTCAACCCCAAGCGCATCGTCACCACCTGCCCGCACTGTCTGCACACGATTGGCAAAGAATACGGCCAATACGGCGGTCATTACGAGGTCATCCATCATACGCAGTTGCTGAACGAACTCATCGCGGCCGGCAAGATCGCCCCTCGCCTTGAATCACAACTCAAAGTGACCTATCACGATCCTTGTTATCTGGGACGACACAACGGGGTGTTCGAGGAACCACGCCAGGTGCTGCGATCTGCAGCCCGGGATGTAGTGGAGATGGAACGCCACCGCAATCTGTCCTTCTGCTGCGGTGCCGGTGGCGCCCAAATGTGGAAGGAAGAAGAGCACGGGTTGGAAGCCGTGAATATGAATCGCTATCAGGAAGCAGTCAGCACGGGTGCCGATACGATTGCTGTGAGTTGCCCCTTCTGCCTGACCATGTTGACCGACGCCTCTAAACAGGCGGAAGAGTCCGTCGCAGTCAAGGACATTGTCGAGATCGTCGCCGACGCTCTTTGATTCTTAACGTAAAGTAGGGGCGAGTCCGGGACTCGCCCCTACTATCTTCGCAAACGCCACACTTCTGCCCCGGCCGTGGGCATCGTCACAAAAGTGCTGCCGCGCAAACCTGTCTGCGCCCGATAGGGCTCGATGATGGCACGCCTGGCAGCAGCAGCGGCCTCGGGTTGCACGAGGGCGATGGCGCAGCCCCCAAAGCCGGCGCCCGTCAGCCGGGCCCCGTAAACACCGGGGGTCTGCATGGCCAATGACACCAGCAAATCCAGCTCGCGGCTACTGACTTCGTAGTCATGGCGCAGGCTGTCATGCGACGCCTGCATCAGACGTCCCAAGGTCTGGGCATCGCCAGCCCGCATGGCTGCCACCGCCGCCAGCACGCGTTCGTTCTCGCTCACCACGTGCCGGGCCCGGCGCATTTGCAAGGGCGAAAGCAGATCTGCTGCCTGGGCCAACATGGTGCTGCTTACATCGCGCAAAGCCGTTACCGCCGGCCAACGTTGCTGCAATTGCCGCACTGCGGTTTCGCAGGTGCTACGGCGCTGATTATAAGCTGAACCGGCAAGATTGCGGGGGGCAGCACTATACAAAACCAGAATCTGTGTGTGCGTAGGCAGAGGGACGGGCTCGGTTCGCAGGCTGCGGCAGTCGATCTGCAAGGCCCGGCCGCGCTCGCCACAAGCCGAGATCAACTGATCCATAATGCCGCAATGAACCCCCACCCATTCATTCTCGGCCCGTTGGCAGAGTTGTGCCATCTCGGGGGGATGCCAGGGGATGTCGGAAGCCGCGGCAAAGGCGCGGGCGACAGCCAGCTCGAGCGCGGCCGAGGAAGACAGCCCCGAGCCGCGCGGCACATCACCCGTCACCACCCCTTCCCAGCCCCGTAAACGATGTCCCGCCTGTTGCAGAGCCCAGGCTACCCCGCGCACATACTCTCCCCAGCCCTTATCCCGTTCCCCGATATCTTCCAGGCTGAAACGAACGCAGTCTCTGAAATCCAACGAGTGCAGCACCACCTGCGCATTTTGGCGAGGTTGCAAAGCGATCCACACGGCCCGGTCAATGGCCATGGGCAAAACAAATCCGTCGTTGTAGTCGGTGTGCTCACCGATGAGGTTCACGCGACCGGGCGCCCGCACCAACAGGTCGGGAACATATCCAAAATACTGTTTGAATTCGTTTAGGACGCGTTTTCGCAGTGATGCCATCGGCGGACAGAGTCCTGTCTCTTATGGAATGCGAACGTTTTGTGGCCACTTTTCAAATGGTCGTATGGCACAAGGAAAATACTATTCCTCATGCAGCGAAAAACCCTGCCTGATAAGGCACTCTCGCTATCTGTGGAAATCCGTGAAATCTGTGGCTAAAATGCTTTGCTAAGCTGCAGGTGTCATTTTAGCCAGGCTCCAGTATTGTAACAGGAAGCAACCCAGTGATCGAATTTGCCTGCTTTCGGAATAAGGACCCCCGGCCATCATCGCCCGGGGGTTGCATAAGCAATGGAGCTTCAACCGCATCTCAGGGTATCTCACAGTGACCTCCAGGAGGTGGCCAGGACATTTTTGGCCAAACAGAGCGCTTTTGGCCACCTCCCGGAGGCCTGAATTGCGACCCCCACGAAATCCAAAAGAGCCGCGATAGCGCCACTTTAGCGGGTGGCCGCCACCCATTTAGCTGCCACGGCATCCCAATTCACGACATTCCAGAAGGCCGCCACATAGTCGCCGCGACGATTCTGATAGTTGAGATAATAGGCGTGCTCCCACACATCCAGCCCCAGCAGGGGAATAAAATTCGTCAGATAGGGGCTCTCCTGATTGGCGGTGCTGTACACCACCAGCTTGCCAAACGCATCCAGCGCCAGCCAGGCCCACCCGGAACCAAAGCGAGTCATAGCCGCTCTGCTGAACTGAGCCGCAAAATCATCGAAATTGCCAAATGCGGCATCTATCGCTGCTGCCAGGGCGCCATCCGGGGTGCCGCCGCCATGGGGGCTCATCACTTCCCAAAACAGGGCGTGATTCACATAGCCACCACCGTTATTCTGCACGGCAGTGCGGATATCGCCGGGTACGCTGGCCAGATTGCGCAACAGATCTTCGGCGCTCAGCCCTTTGAACTCGGGGTGTTTCTCGATAGCGGCGTTGAGATTCCTGGTGTAGCCGGCATGGTGTTTGTCATGGTGCACGCGCATTGTATCGCCGCCAATGGTGGGCGCTAGATCGTCGTAGCCGTAAGGAAGGGGAGGAAGTTCGAAAGCCATATGATAAAATCTCCTTATCTGATGTTGGAAAAATTGAGATACAGTCCCGCGTGTCATTTGCAGACGCTGAACTGAGTGCCATTGTATCATGCTGAGTCAGCAAGGATGCGTACAATATGAGAACGACCTGTGTACGATATATCCCTTTTCATCTTTCTGAACAAACTGTCATCTTTTCGCACTCGCAACTTCATGCGCTTTTCACCCACAGCCGCTATACTCCAAAAGAGACCCCTTGCTCCTTACTCCCCATCATGTCGCGTCTGATCCTCCCCATCTTCCTCATATGCGCCGGCTTGGTCCTCGGATACATCCTCCCGGTGCGAGCCGCGCCCGCAGCATCCCGGCTCCCCGTTGCCGTGCCCTGGGTCGATCATGGCCCCACCATCGACGGGGATCTCGACGACTGGCCTTCCGTACCGATCTTGGGGCTTGACGCGGCCAGCGCCGCCCATGTCGAAGGCCTGCCGCCCCTCCCCGATCCGGCCGATGCCTCCATGCAACTGCGCCTGATCTGGGATGCCGACTATTTGTACGTTGCCATGCAGGTGTGGGATGACATTCTGGTCAACGACTCCGGCGACCTCGTCTGGCAAGATGACGAAATCGAGCTGGGTTTTGATGGTGATCACAACGCTGCCGGCGGCGGCGACTTCGATCATCAATTCACCTTCAACCCCGACGGCCGCATCACCGACTTTGCCGTGCCCACCACCGTTCTCACCGCGGTCGTTTTACCCACCGCCAGCGGCTGGATTGTCGAAGCCGCCATTCCTCAGACCCTCTTTGCTCCTGCTCCTTTTACAAATGGCTCTCTGATAGGCTTCAACTTTGCCTTGCGCGACGACGATGATGGCGGCGAATGGGATCATAAATTCCTGTGGCGTGGCATATCCACCAACAGCGCCTGGGAGCAATTCGGCACCCTGCAATTTGTCCAGGGCCCCATCCACACCAGCACCACCCTGCGTTTGGGCAGCAACGGCTACCACACCATGACCGACACCTGGCTCAACTCCTTTCTACCCTCCACCAACTACAACCCCAGCGACATCCTGCAGGCACGCAGCGTGGGGCGGGCCGCGGCCCTCTTCTCTTTCGATCTCAGCCCCTTGCCCAACGGGGCCGACATCGCCCGGGCCTTCCTTCAACTCCACACCCTCGATCGCTCCAATGCCAACGACGCCGACTTCGCCATTTACGGGCTGCGGCGCTATTGGGATGTCGATAGCGTCACCTGGGAGCAGGCAGCGACCGACACGCCCTGGGGCGCGGCCGGCGCCAGCAGCCCCGTCATCGATCGCTTCGCCTCCCCCACCGACAGCATCCACATCGACAGCCTCGATCAAAACTATCAATGGGATATCACCAGCCTGGTCAAGCAATGGCACCGGCATCCCGCCACCAACTTCGGTTTTCTGCTCACCGGTTTGGATGGATTCCACGTTTCCTATGCCTTTGTTGCCTCCGAAAGCGCAGCCGCCGAATTACGCCCGCAAATTGCCGTCACCTACACCTATCAACTCACCACACCCACGCCTCTCCCCACCGTGACTCCCACGCCTTTTCGGGGCACACCCACCCCCACGCCCACTCTTAGCCCCACCATCGCCGCCACCGTCACCCCCACGCCCACCTCCACCC
>JAADGC010000213.1 GCA_013152585.1 Chloroflexota bacterium | reverse complement strand
ACCCCCACCCTCACGCATACACCCGGCCCCAGCCCCACACCGACTCCTACCCCCAGCCACCATTATCTGCCGTTATTGCTCATGCCCGCAGCGCACTGACCGGGCCGGCCGCCCCTTGCCGCCAATAAGCCGTCGGCAGATCGCGCGTGCAGTGGGCTATGCCCACGCGACCGGCCGTATCCACCACAATCAGGCCTGCCCTGCCGTCAGGCACGCGTTCCTGCAGGAGGGCGATGGCTTGTTGGGCGGCCTGTTGGGCAGTAGTGCCCTGCTCCAACGCCTGCATCGCCCGCCAGGCCAGCCCCACCCGCATGATATGCTCGCCTTGTCCGGTGGTGGCCACGGCCCCGAAGGCATTATCGGCATAAAAGCCCGCCCCGGCGAGGGGTGAATCCCCCACACGCCCTGGCAGCTTGAAATTTACGCCGCCGGTGCTGTTGGCCGCGGCCACATTCCCGGCCGCATCCAGAGCCAACGCCCCCACCGTGTCGGCCGTGCCCGCCGCCAGCCGCTTTTCATACTGTTCCTGCCGCCGGGGGACGATCATTTGCTGGTTGGGCACCGGTGCAAAGCCCTGGGATTGCGCAAACCGCTCTGCGCCTGCCGCCGCCAGGATGTGATGGCCGCTCGCCTCCATCACACGACGGGCTAGCGAGATGGGGTGGGCATAGTGCTGGATGGCGGCCACAGCCCCGATCTGCAGCGTGGCTCCGTCCATGATGCCGGCATCCATCTCTACTTCGCCGTCGGCATTCAAGACCGATCCCGTGCCGGCGTTGAACACCGGATCATCTTCCAATACCCGCACCGCCGCTTCCACCGCCGCCAGCGCCGAGCCGCCGTCCTGCAAGACGTGCCAGCCCGCGGTGGCGGCAGCTTCACATCCTTGCAAAGCTGCTGTATGATAGTGCGGCGATACATTTCCGGCGCCACCGTGCACGATGATAGTCAGTGGCGTCTGTTTTGGCGATTGCAACATGGCTGGCATCTCCACATAAATCGATAGATAAGCGGTAAGGTGTGCTTGACGCCCATCACTGCTGACGAGTATCATATCTGACTATGAAATTGTACAACGCCCTCACCCAAACAACCAACCCCTTCCATCCCTCTGACCCGGTCAGCATTTATGTCTGCGGCATCACCCCCTACGATACGACACATCTGGGGCATGCCTTCACTTACTCCCTCTATGATATTTTAATTCGTTATCTCGAATATCAGGGACACCGTGTGCGCTACGTTCAGAATGTCACCGACATCGACGATGACATCCTGCGCAAAGCTCAGGAAACAGGCGAAAACTGGCAAACATTGGGGAATCGTTGGACGGCACGATTCATCCAGGATCTGATGGAACTGAACATCCGTCCCCCCGACGTCTATCCCCGGGCCACAGCAATCATTCCCCACATCATCGAGCACGTGCAAAAGCTGGTTGATCTCGGCGTGGCCTACGAAGCGGGAGGGAATGTCTATTATCACATTGCCTCCTGGCCGGAATTTGGCAAGCTCTGCCATCTGCCCCCCGATGAGATGTTGCCCGTGGCCAACGAACGCGGCAACTTTCCCGATGATCCGCTTAAGCGGGATGCGCTTGACTTCGTGCTGTGGCAGGCCCAGCAAGCCGGTGAACCGGCATGGGAAAGCCCCTGGGGGCCAGGGCGACCGGGCTGGCACATCGAATGTTCGGCCATGGCCATGTACTATCTGGGAGAAAGCATCGATATTCATGGCGGCGGCGGCGATCTTATCTTCCCGCATCACGAATGCGGCATTGCCCAGGTGGAAGTGCTCACCAAAAAAACATTCACTCAGGTGTGGATGCACGCTGCCATGGTGCATTATGAAAAAGAGAAGATGAGCAAATCGCTGGGGAATCTGATCATGATACGGGATTTGTTGCGGCGTTACTCGCCCGATGCCATTCGTCTCTATCTGGCGAAACATCATTACCGCCAGCCCTGGGAATTCGACGAGCGCCACCTCGTTGCTCAGGAGCCCCTGGTGCAACTCCTGCGCCAGGCTGCCACTGTTCCCAAGGGCACCACGCCTCCCTCGTCTGAAATGTGTGCGGCCTACGCCTCCAGCAAAGAGCGCTTCCTGCAGGCCATGGAGGCCGATCTCGACACGCCGGCGGCCCTCGTGGCGCTCGAAGAGATGGCTGTAGACGTGTTGCAGGATGCCAAGCGGGGCTACGATGTGCGACAGGCCCGCGCCCAATTTCGCTTGTTTGCTGCTATCTTTGGCCTGCGTCTCGATACTGCCGAACCCGAAGCCCGTGTCACCCTGGGTTGGAACCGGCATTTGTGCCAATTCCCTGTGCCCGGCTCTGCCCAACCCTGCTCCTGATCCCCCGTAAAAACTCATGCAACTTGGTATTGGTTATCTTCCCCGACGGACTGGCCCCGACATCTGGAAAAAATTTGATCTGGCGGAAATTCACGACGAACTGGCTCATGTGGCCGCGTTGGGATTTCACGCCGTCCGCATCCCTCTCTTCTGGCACGACTTTCAGCCCAACGCTGATCGCATCGCCGCCAAAACCCTGGATTATTTCGGCCAATTTTTGGATGCCGCGGCAGATAACGGCCTCAGGGTGAATGCCGGGCTGTGGACGGGCATTTGGGATGGGGCCCTGTGGTGGCCCGATTGGGGTGTGACGCCGGCACCGCTGCCGCCGCACTGGCCCCTGTTGGTGAACACCGTGTGGACGCGCTGGGGACGCATTCGCCATCCCTTCAGCGATGAGCGCATGATCGCGGCCCGGCCCCTGCTGGTGCAGGAACTTCTGTCCTATTATGGCGATCATCCGGCTTTGCAGCAGGTTGAACCGCTGCCCGGATTTGGGCGTCTGGCCGCGGCAGCCGACCGCAATCGGGTCATCGACTGGATTGCGGAAACCGTGGATCTGTTGCAGGAAGCAGCCCCGCACTGCCCGGCTTCCTTCCTGCAGGCCTTCGATGCCCTGGAAAAACCATCTGCCATCTGGCCCAGTGACATCGTGCAGGCTGGCGGAGAACCAGCCCTGAGCATCGCCACCTTTGCCAGTGATCGCCGACGGCTGCCGCTCAACGCCCGTTGGATTGCCTTCGCTCTGGATCTGGCTTCGACCCTGGCGGCTCAGCCTCTCTCCTTGTATCTGGCCGGGCTACCCACGGCGCCGGTGGGAGAGGCCTCGCAGGCTCGGGATGGGGTGTTTTATGCCAACGAAGAGGAGGCTGCTGCTCATCTGGCGCAGGTGATGGGGATTGCCCGACAGCGTCAATGTCCGGCGCTGTGGTTGTGGCGGTGGGCCGACATCCCCGAAGAGCGCTGGAACGTGCCCCCATATGATCGGCCCGGTTGGCGCCGACACACGGGCTTGCTACGGGCGGACGGCTCCGAGAAAAAACTGGTCCTCGCCCTGTCCGAGACGGACGATACGCAGGCCTTTCCCCGCCTGGAACTGGACCCCGATGCTTACCGGGCTGATCCACAGCGTGAACTGCCGGTGCTTTGGGCCGAATACCAGGCGGCAGTGCGGGGAGCATAATTGATGACGAAGGGCATCATTGCCGCCGGGCATCCTGCCACAGCCCAGGCCGGCGCCGACATTTTAGGCGCCGGCGGTAATGCAACGGATGCCGCCGTGGCCGCCGCGTTTAGCTCCTTTGTGGCCGAGTCCACGTTGGTATCCCCGGGAGGAGGTGGCTTTGCGCTCGTGTATGGCCCCGAATTACGTTCTCCATTGATCTATGATTTTTTTTGTAGCTTTCCGGGGTTGGGGCGGCCGGCAGCCGAGGCTATCGATTTCTTTCCCATTTCCGTCGATTTTGGCCCCACACGGCAGATATTCCACATCGGTCGTGGCGCCGTGGCTGTCCCTGGTAATCTGGCCGGACTCTGTCGGCTGCAGCAGGAGCAGGGGCGTCTGCCCCTGGCCGTCGTTTTGCAACCTGCCATCGACCTGTGCCGCAGGGGCGTGCCCCTGGGTGAATTTGGCTGCTATGTGGGACATCTGCTGCAACCCATCTTCAGTAATGAACCCGAAATCGCCCGGCTTTTCGGTGCTCCCGGGGCATTTTTCAGCCCCGGCTTCCTGTATCGGAATCCTGATCTGGCCAACGCCCTGGAGGCATTGGCCAAAGAAGGAACCCGCCTCATTTATGACGGCGATATTGCCACCATCCTTCTGCAGGATCAACGCCAACATGGCGGTTTAATCACCCGTGAGGATCTCGCCAGCTACGAAGTCATCGTGCGTCCGGCCCTGCATTTTCCCTATCGCCAATTCGAGCTCCTCACCAACCCCCCGCCTTCACGCGGGGGCGCCCTGATCGCCTTCTCATTGGCAATGTTGTCAGGTTTCGATATCGGCACCCTCAATTTTGGCAATCCCCGGCATCTGGGTCTGCTGGCCGAAGTCATGCGCCAGACCAATCTGGCCCGGCCCGCGTTCGAAAGCTCGGGCGATGCCGATCTCTTCCTGAGCTCCGACCATCTTCAGCGCCACAGCAACGATCTTGCCCGCCGGCTGGCCCGACACGCCCGGCCCTATCCCCCCGATCCGCCGCCCCCCCCTGCGCACAACTGCACCACCCATATCAGTGTGCTCGATGCCGACGGCAACTTTGTTTCCCTCACCACCACTTCTGGCGAAATGCCCGGCTACGTGCTCGGGGGCACGGGGATCATCCTCAACAATGTGCTGGGCGAAGCTGATTTGCACCCGCAGGGCTTTCATCAGGGCACGCCCGGCCAGCGCATCGGCTCCATGATGGCCCCCACCATCGTTCTGGAGGAGGGTCGGCCCATCCTGGCCCTCGGCTCGGGGGGGGCCAACCGTCTGCGCACAGCGATCCTGCAGGTCATCATGAACTTCTGTGATTTCGGCCTGGATTTGCAAACGGCTGTCGAAGCCCCGCGCATCCATTTCGAAGCCGGCGAATTACAACTCGAGGGCGGTATCAAAGAGAGCACCGTGGCCAGTCTCTGGCGCTGGGGCTATGATATCGTCCGCTGGCAGGGACAGCACATGTTTTTTGGGGGCACTCATGCCGTCGGACTCGACGCCCGTGGCCTTTTCCTGGGGGCGGGCGATCCGCGACGAGCGGGCGCGGTGCAGCGTCTGGATTGAGGGGCGGACTTGTGGCATTTCCCTTGCTGGCGGTGGTACAATAGATCGTAATCTCATGCTTTTAACAGACTCCCCGGCGTGATCGCACAGGAGCTATTTTGTTTATGTCTCAAGACCTCAGCCCCCTTAGCCTTAATCAGGCCGCAGAGCGATTTCGCAAAGCTCATTTTCAGGCGTTATTGCAAGACTGGCGTGCCCGTCTCAGCAACCGCAAAGCCGATTTGTTTAGCTACGAAGAAGTACGCAGCACCTTGCAAACCCGCGAACGGGGACGGACGCAACTGAAAGAGGTGCCTCTGGACAAAATTGTGGGTAGTGTGGGCCGGTATCGTGATTTCAACCAGGCCTTTTTGCCCCGTAACGAAGCCTTGTTTGAACGCTGGCGCCGCGTCGATGCGGCCATGAATAGCATGATCGGTCTACCCCCCGTAGAACTGTATCAGGTGGGGGAGCTTTATTTTGTGCGTGATGGGAATCATCGTGTATCGGTGGCACGCGCGCGGGGTGATAAGAGCATCGAAGCCTATGTCACCGCCGCCGAAGCTCCTTTTCCGGTCGACGCCAATTCGGCCCAGGAGCTAAGCAAATGGCTGACCGAAGCGGGGCATCGTCTCTTTTTAGAACGCACACAACTGGACAAGTTCTTTCCCGATGTCGATTTGCGCCTGACTGCTCCCGGCCGGTATCGCGAATTCGACGAACAAATTTCAGTGCACCGCTGGTATATGGGCGAAGCGGCCCAGCATGAAATCAGCTATGAAGATGCCGTGAAAAGCTGGTATAAAAACGTGTATCTCCCCTTGGCCGAGGCGATCATTCGTTCGGGCCTGCTTAAAGAGTTCCCCCAGCGCACTGTGGCCGACCTTTATTTATGGATTTGCCATCATCGCGAGGAATTAAGGTCACTTTATGATCTCAATCTCAATGAAGAGGCTGCCGTAGCCACCTTTGGCAGCGTGTACAGCGACAATAAAATCAGAAAACTCTTCAAAGATATCCGTTTAGCAATTGCCCGTTTGACGGCCGGCCGGGAAGTCATTGTCGGCCTGCCCAAAAAAGAGACCGATACCCAGACATCATCGCCCGAAGATAAGTGATCCTCGTGCGCTACACCAAAATCGTTTGTACCATCGGCCCTGCCAGCCAGTCCCCTGCTACCCTGCGTCAGATGATTA
>JAADGC010000181.1:723-27918 GCA_013152585.1 Chloroflexota bacterium | reverse complement strand
GCAGCGAATATTGGGATTAAACGAATCCCCCGCTACCCCGACCCCGCTTCTCCCCCTCCCTCACCCACCCAATCACTCACCAAGCTCACACCCCACCGCCTCACCCCAAAACCCATTCGTTCCATCCTATTATTCGTTGTCATATCCGAAGCATCCCTCCTGCCCCCGCAAGCAGCGCACCAGCACCAGCCACTGCCCCACATCCAGCTCCTGCGCCCGCTGGCGCTGCTGCAGCCCGGCGGCCCCCAAAGCTGCTACGATCTCGTCCGCCGGACGGCCCAAACCGGCGGACAGGCTGTTGCGCAGGGTTTTGCGCCTTTGGCCAAAGCCAGCCCGCACCACACGAAAGAAGAAGGCACGCTCGGCCAGTGTCAGTAGCGGGGTGGGATGGGGGTCCAGGCGAATCACCGCCGAAGCCACCTTGGGCGGCGGCATGAACGCCCCCGGCGCCAGCCGCCGCACCAGCGTAGGCCGGGCATAAACCTGCACCGACACCGCCAGCAGGCTCATCTGCGGGGGCCGGGCGACGATGCGCCGGGCCACATCCAACTGCACTGTGAGCACCGCCCGGGCGGGGGGATGCTCGGCCTCGATGAAATGCCGCAACAGTGCCCCGGTGATGTAATAAGGGATGTTGGCCACAAGATAGTAGGGCCCTGTAGCCAGCTCGGGGCCCAGCAGATCGGCCGGGCGCAGTTGCAAAGCATCGGCCTGCACGATGCGTACATGAGGCTGGTCGTGGTACAACTCGGCCAGCATCGGCGCCAGGGTAGCATCCAGTTCCACCGCTATCAGGCGGGATGCGGTTGCCGCCAGCACCGCGGTCAGGGTGCCGGCGCCGGGCCCAACCTCGATCACCACGGCATCATCCGGCAAGTCGGCCGCCGCCACAATGCCCCGCAAGATGCCGGGATCAGTGAGAAAGTGTTGGCCCAGACCTTTGCGCGGGCTGACACCACGAGCTCTGAGTTGGGACAGGAGGGTGGGGAAAGGCAGGCTCATGGTTCGGGAGGCCAGTTGGGCAACACGTAGCGAATCTGATAGTCGGGCGGGGGCGGCCACAAGAGATACACCTCCACCCATTGCCGCCACAGGCGCAGGTTATGATCATCGTAGCCCAGATCGATGTGTTTGCCCTTGATGGCAGAGCCGGTATCTGCGGCCAGCCCCTTTCCATAAGTGGGCACATAAACTTCCTGCCGCAGGTTGATGACAGTGGGATCGACAGCCACGATGCCTTTGCGCATGGGCAGGCCCAGGCGGGTACGGCCATACCAGGGTCGCGACGGATCGACGCCGGCGGTGCCGGGGCTGTACGAGGTGGCAAACATACGGATTTTGCGCCAATAGCGAATCGCACCGGCGGGGGTTTCCAGCGTTTGCGGCGTGATCTTGCGCCCGTAGGCGATGATCTTGGTAGCAGGCTCCACAGCCAACCAATCATCTTCCAGGGTGCGGCTCACTTCCACGCCGTCTTCGCTGCGCACCCGATAGCGCAGACGTTTGATGCCGGTGGCCCCAGCCTGCTTGACCCGACGCTGATCGATGGGCAAAGCATCATCGGGCACCCACACCGCCTCGAAGGGCAGATATTCGTCCTCGTAGACGATGCTCTCCTGGACACGCACGATGCGAACATGAGTGTAGGGGCGCAGAGGCGTCGTTAGTGGCGGCTCCACCCGATCAAGGCCAAAGACGGAAATACCTTGCTCGGCCAGGGCATCGCCCACAGTGTGTTGCTGGGTACGAGTGACATAGGTCTCACCCGCCACCGTTATTTCTACCGGCAACGAGCGCCTGATCACCACGCGCTGGCCGGGCTGAACCCGAGCGCCGAGAGCAGGAAAGAGGGTGTCGCCCAGGTAGATGGGCACGTCAGCCCGCGCCAGGGCTTCGCCGATAGTGGGCGCCGTGGTATAAAGCGTGGCGGGAATCCCCTTGCCATCGATGATGCTGATGGGAACGGCCCGGCGCACGGTCATCTCGACTGCGCGCTCATCCCCTGCCCAGGGCAAGGCCGGACGGCCCGCGGGCGGGGGAGCCACCTGGCGTGGGGGCAGAGGGGTGGCCGGGGTCGCCGGCAACTCGCCCAACCAGACTTCATCCTGCCAGCCCCACACCAGCCCCGCCTCCCGCAACACATCCCCCACATTTTTGGCCTGCGTCCACACCTGCCGCGTACGGCCGTCAGCCATGATGCGCACAGGGCGGGCCGGGTGCAAAATGATGCGGGCGCCGTCGTGCAGCGTGCCGGGGGCCGAGAGCCTGTCGTGGGGGCGCAGTTGGTAGCCGTGGCGGGCCAGGAGCCTGCCAGGGTCACGTTCCAGGGTGTGGAAGCTGCGGCTGCGCCCGTCCACCATGACGGTGACGGTGATCATCTGCTGCTGATACCACAGCAGGCCCGCCACCAGCAAAATGAGCACTGCGCCGCCCCCCAACCAGGTCCGCCAGCGCCCGAGGGCGCCAAGACGAGCGGTCAGAGAGCGGTCGGCAGGGTAAATGACGTCCATGCAGGCTCAGTCCAGGGGGATGACCATACGGTAGGGATAAGAGGAAAGGTTGAGCAATTGTCCGTTTTCGTCAAAGGCGACGGTGTCTTCGATGCGGATGCCCCAGCCTTCGTCGGCATAGTACAGGCCCGGTTCGATGGTGAAGACATGCCCGGGCTGCAAGCGCGTATCGTTATCGGGTCGCAGATTCAAGCCGGGCTGCTCATGCACGTCCAGGCCCAGGCCATGCCCCAGGCTGTGATTGTAGCCGACCAGGGTGTCGGGCTGGCTGCGGGTGGTGGGATACCCCTGGGATTCGAATAGGTCGCAGACCAAAGATTGATAATCACTGCATAGCCGTCCCACCTCCAACTTGGCCATGGCAGCATCGAAAGCAGCCTTGACATGATGCCAGTGCTGCGCCAGTTCATCGGAAACGTAGCCCAGGAAGAAGCTGCGGGTGATATCGTGATAGTAGCCGCTGTGGCTGTCGCGGGGGAAGATGTCGAAGATGATGGGCTGGCCGAGTTGCAGGGGCATATCGGATTGGCCGGTGTTGTGCGGCACGCCGGCGTCCCGCCCCTGGCTGAAAATGGTGGGGTGCGGCGCTTCCAGCCCCCGCTTGGCCAGTTCCAGGCGCATACGCTGCTTGACATCGCCGATGGTCAGGCGTTCGCCGCCGGCCCTGAGTAGATAGTCGCCAGCCACCTTGTGGCCTTGGATGAAGGCGAAGATGGCGTCGATGACCGCCGTGGTGCGGCGGGCGACATCCTGCATCAGGGCCAGTTCGTGAGCATCTTTGCTCTGCCGGGCCTGGCTGAAGAGATTGGGGGGCATTTCGCCCACGATCTCGATCTGAGGATTGGCCGCTGCCAGAGCCGTGAGAAAGCAATAACTGAACCCTAAATCCAGCGATCCGTAGAAGCCCACGCGCCCGGTGACACCCACATCGCCCAGCAGATCGCTCCACATCGCCACCATCGCCTGCAGCCGGTCGCCCGCATGCTCCTGCAGATAGCGATTGATCGGAAACTCGTTCCACAGACGCACGGCGTAGCCCGTGCCCTGGGCGACCTCCCGCTCCAGGGCGCTGGCGAACAGAACCGGCGCCGCGGATTGTGTTTGTACATAGAGGGCGCGTTCGAGCGCCGCGCCGCCCATCACGTAGGCCAGATCGCTGCTGGCTGAGGTGTTGCCATACACGACTATAGCGTCGAGCTGGCGCTCTTGCATCAATCGGGAGATGTCAGACTTCACGATGGTTTTCCGGATTGAAGGAGGGGGGCCGACGGACGATGATGGAAGCGGTGCAGTCCTCGGAGTCGCTGCTGTCGGCGGAGAGCCGGCGTTCTTCGTAAGCCAGCATTTCCAGGCCGGAAAAAGCCAGCAGTAATTCGCCGGGCTGCAGCATGTGATCGAGCTGGAAGTCGGGGCGCAGGCGATGCAAATCGGTGTGGAAGGAACGGTAGACGAGCAAGCCTTCGGGTTTCAGAGCCGCAATCAGGGCTGGCCATAATGACCGGTTGAGATAGCGTGTCATCAGAACCAGATCGTAGCTTTTGGCAGCAGGGCGCCAAGTGCGCAGGTCGGCCTGTGTCAGCCGCAAACGCTCGGCAAAGCCCCTCTCCTGCGCCTGCTGCGCCAGCACCTGCAGGCCGGCGGCGCTGATGTCCACGGCATCGACCTCGTAGCCCAGGCGCAGGAGCCACAGGCTGTGCCGACCCTTGCCGCAGGCCACATCCAGGGCCCGGCCGCCGGTCAATAAATGTTCGTGGGCCAGCAACCAGGCGCTGACTTTGTCGTGACCGGGCGTGCAGCCTTGCTGATAGCGGCTGTCCCACCGCAGTTGGGCAGTGGAAGGCTGGTCGGGATTGACGCTGGGGTGGCGGAGGATGGGAGGCAGTGGGGGCATGGATCAGGGGGGCGAGTGGGGGGGAAGAACGCAAAGTGGCATCATTATAAACGAAAGCAGCGTATATTTGTAGCGGAGCGGACGCAGTTGACGGACGACGGGGGGAATGGTACGATATAATTGCTTTGTACCAAAATTGTCCTCGACAAACTCCCGGCGATTCATGAAAAAAAAATTACGCGGCATCAAACGCAAAGACATCCAATACGATTTTGATCTCTACCGCCAACAGGTTCCCATACGCGGGGTTAGCAATGCCTATCTCAGCGTGCTCGATCTCGTGCCCGAAAACGCCAAAGGCACCATCCTCTTCCTGCATGGTTATGCCGGAGCTTTGGAATCGTGGGAATTCCAGATCAACCACTTTGCCCGCACCTATCGCGTGGTGGCTCCCGATTTGCGCGGGCACGGCCAAAGCGATGCCCCTTTCACCCGCTACACCATGCCCGAGCTGGTGGGGGATATGGAAAGCGTTGTAGAGCACCTGGAACTGCCGGAAAAATTCGTCCTGGTGGCGCATTCTTTTGGTGGCGCTATCGCCATAGAATACGCCAACGTCCATCCCGAACGGCTCTCGCATCTGGTACTGATTGCCACCGCCGGCGAATACCCCCTGCCCAAGATCGCCAATCTCGCCTTTCGCATCCCCCTGCATATTTTGCGGCCCTTCTGGCGCTTCCGCCCCCGCTGGGACGCCGAGCTGCACGTGTTAAAACGCATGATGGCCAACAACATGCGACACTGGAAAGGCTGGGAGTTGCTGCGCCACATCTCCACCCCCACCTTGCTCATCACCGGCGAGCGGGACACCTACTTCCCCCGCTATGTGTACAAAAACGTAGCCGACACTATCCCCAATGTCGAAGTCTACGACGTGGGCTCGGCCAAACATAAAGTCCAGCTCGAGCGGCATCAAGCTGTGAATCGCGCCATCGCCCGCTTTATCGAGGGCGAAAACCATGGCTCGTGGCGCCAGGCCGCGGCTGAGAGCAACAAAAATCGTATCTGGATCAAGCACTACGATAAAGACGTGCCTCCGACCGTGCCCATCCCCAAACGCCCCCTCACCAGCTTTCTTGATAGCGCCGCCAACTGGTTTCCCAAGCGCACGGCCACCATCTTCTATGGCGCTAAACTCAACTACCAGCAACTGTGGCAACGCACCAATCAGTTTGCCAACGTGCTGCATGGCATGGGGGTGCGTCCGGGCGACCGGGTGATCATCGCCCTGCCCAATATGCCCCAGCTTGTCATCGCCTACTACGCCACGCTCAAAATTGGCGGGGTTGTGGTCATGCCCAATCCCGATGCCGACGCCGAGCAAATCCTGCATCAAATCCGCCAAAGCAAGCCAAAAATCCTCATCACCCTGCAGAGCTTTGCCAAACTGGCCCAGCGCATTCTGGCCGAAACCAGTGTGGATTATGTCATCTTTGCCGACATCAAAGAAACCGTCTCGCCTCTGGTGTACCACAGGCTGATGATGCGCTGGAACAGCGGCGGCAGCGACGACGAACAAACCGCACTGGCGCACAGCCTGGGGCTTCCCATGCTGGAACTTATTCACGATGCCCCTTTCACTTCGCCCGACGTCAAGGTCACATCCGACGATCTGGCCGTGATCCTTTTTACCAGCGGCGCCACCGACATCCCCAAGGGCGTATGTCTCAGCCACGGCAATTTAGTGGCCAACACCCTGCAAACCCGCCATTGGTTGGGCAGCGTGGGCTTCGGGAAGCAGGTCTGTCTTTCGGCCATCCCACTCATGCACAGTTACGGCATGACCAGTGCCATGAATGTGCCCATCGCCATGGGCGGCACCATCGTCCTCCTGCCCGTATTCGAAGTCCCCGATGTGCTCAAACACATCAAAAAATACAAGCCGACCCTGTTCCCGGGCGTGCCCTCGATGTACATGGCTATCAATCAGGCGCCCAAGGTACGATCCTACCGCCTGGCCTCCATCAAAGCCTGTCTCAGCGGCGCCGCCCCCCTGCCCATCGAAGTGCAGGAAGCCTTCGAAAAACTCACCCGCGGCAATCTGGTCGAAGGCTACGGCCTCACCGAAGCCTCGCCCGTCACCCACGCCAACCCCCTCAAGGAAGATCGCAAACCCGGCACCATCGGCATTCCCCTGCCCAACACCGAAGCCAAGATCATCGATCTGTTCACGGGGGAAGATATGCTGCCGGGCCAGATTGGCGAAATGCTGGTACGCGGGCCGCAGGTGATGCAAGGTTATCTGCCCGACGATGCCCGCAGCGAAGACGCCACCTCGCGGGCGCTGCGCGATGGCTGGTTGGTGACTGGTGATGTGGCCGTCATGGATGAAGACGGCTACTTCCAGATCATCAGCCGCAAGCGCGACACAATCATGACCGGGAGATACAGTGTTTATCCCCGCGATGTCGAAGAAGTCATCTATGAAAATAACAAAGTGCTGGAAGTCGCTGTCGTGGGCATTGGCACGACCGATGGCACGCAAAAGGTGAAGGCCTTCGTCGTACCTCGACCCGGCGTGCAGCTTTCGTCCGAAGAACTACTGCGGTTATGCCGCAAACGCCTGGAACCTTACGCCGTACCCTGGGAAATCGAATTCCGCCAGGAACTGCCGAAATCCTTCGTTGGCAAGATACTGCGGCGCATGCTCGTGCAATCCAATCAGGCAGGCGGCGTCGCCACCAGCTCCGACAACGACAGCACTTCATAACCTCGTTGCTGCAAAACCGGCAGAATCGTACGCAAAACACGCACTGTGCCCCGCCGCGTCCAGGCCCCCTCGTGCAGGGTGATGATCGCCCCCGGAAAAACATTGCGCAAGACATAGTTCGAGACCAGTACCGGGTAGGGAAACTGTGCGTCGTAAGGGTACACCGAGGCCAGGGCGCAGCGGTAGCCCCGTTGCTGCAAATCTGCCAACATTTGCTGATTGAACCAGCCAGACCCGGGACGAAACCAGGATACAGGGGCAAAAGCCGAGAGCACCTCATGCGCCTCATGCAACTGGCGCACGAATTCGTCCGGGGCCAGTCGGATGCTGGCGGCATCGTAGCACAGATGATTGCCCAGCTCATGCCCGCCATCCACTACCTGCCGTACCAAATCCCCACGCCCCCGTACCCGATCCGAAAGCATGAAAAAAGTGGCATGGGCCTGATAGTCGGCCAATACCTGCAGGATTTGCGGCGTCAGCAACGGATGCGGGCCATCATCGATGGTCAGGCCCACAACCAGCCTGCTCGTCTCATGCATGAACAACACTTCGGGCCAACGTCGGGCGATAAGCTGCATCAGCCCCTGCCTGCCATTGCTGCGGGTTGAACCACCCTGCAGGTGGATGCCCGCCGCCGCCAGCAAGAACGGCCACGGCCTCAGGCCTTTGCCTTTATCAGATCTTTTTCCACTCATTCCAATACGTGCGCTCGTGGGCTGGAATACGTTTGGCCGGGTGAAAATCATCGCCCGTGGTGTAGGCCACAGGAATCAGGGCCGCCTGGGTTACTGTGGACGGAATAGCAAGTGCCTCGGCCACTTCCTTCTCAAACATCAGGTGCAGCGTGGTCCAGGCCGAGCCCAAACCCCGCGAGCGCAGGGCCAGCATCAATGACCACGTAGCCGGCAGAATCGAGCCGTACAACGACGCCTGATCCAGCACCCGGCCATTGTTCTCCACTCGCCCCTCGATACAGGGGATCACCAGTACCGGCACCTGATGCATGTGCTCGGCCAGCACCATCGCCGAAGCCGCCACCCGCCCTGCCTGCAGGGTGCGAGGATCATCCGGCGCATAAGGATTGGGGGCCGTAGCCCGCATAGTGGCATAAATCCGAAATGCCTTTTTATAATAATCGCCCACGATCGCCTTCTTCTCCGGCTCGGTCAGCACCAGGAAATGCCAGCCTTGCTGATTGGAGCCGGTCGGCGCCTGTACGGCGATATCGAGACACGCTTCCAGGACTTCCCGCTCCACCGGTCGCGTCAAATCCAGGCGCTTTCGCACCGAACGTGTCGTCGTCAAAAGCCTGTCAATCGTTTGCAAATCCATTGCTTTCTTCCTGAAACATGAGCTGCAGCCCGGGGATGTCCGGGCTGTGTAGCCTATAGCTTACCGCCTTCGTCGGATTTTGACAATCTACAGCGAAACCCCATAATAAACGGGTATGGTTCAACCGGATATCAGGGGGTCTCACTGTGACCCCCTCCCTCCCCCCCCCAGGATGCCCGACATGAAACGATTTGTCCTCCTCCTCGGCCTCTTCCTCATCCTCCTGATTGCTGCTTGCAACCCGCCCGCAGCACCCACGCCGACCCCGGTGCCGCCCACAGCCACACCGGTGCCGCCCACACCTACTGCTGTGCCCACCCCACCCGTGGCCACCGGCATTGTGATCAGCGAAGTCCTGGGCGGTATCAAAGGCAACAACAACCAGGAATTTATCGAGCTCTATAATCCCACGGAACTCCTGGTCGACCTCAAAGGCTGGACGCTGTGGTATCGGCTCAAAACCGGTGCTGACGATATCCTCATCCATCGTTGGCGCACCTCTGCCCTGGTGCCCCCCCATGGCCACTCCCTGCTGGGCCGGGAAAACCAGGACTTGGGCATCATCCCCGATGCCACCTTCAATCAGGCTCTCAACATTTTCAATGGCGGACTCGAGCTGCGCCAGGCCGACGGCACCGCGATCGACCGCCTGGGCTGGGGAGAAAAAGCCCCCGCAGCCTTCAGCGAAACCGCCCCCGCTCTTCCGCTGGCCAATGGCCAATCATTGCAGCGGCTGCCCGGCGGTGATGAAGGCAATAGCATCGACAGCGATGACAACAGCGCCGACTTCATCCTCAACCCCGACCCCGACCCCCAAAACTCGGGCAGTCCGGTCACGCCTCCTGACAGCCAGCAACTGCAAATCAGCCTGGAAGCGCCGGCGCACACCGAGCCCGGCAGCAGCTTCGCCTACACCCTCACCGTCAGCAACCACACCGGTCAGGACGTACACGGCGTCATCGTCGACTTCCCGCTGCCTGCCAAACTTTCGGTGGCCGAACTTCCCGACGGCCTGCAGATCAACGACGCCGGCCTTATCCAATGGCTCATTGCCAGCCTGCCGGTCGCTGGCTCGCAAAGCATCACCATTCCGGTCGTCGCCCCCTGGACCTACCTCACCGCCCGGGCGCAGAACATCCTGGTGCGCGCCGACGATTGGCCCCAGGTGAGTGTGGGCGGCCCGGTGCTCACCGATATCTCCGGCGGCGTCATTCCCATTGCCACGGCTCGCACGCTCGTCGGAGCCGAAATCGATATCAAAGGCGTGGCAACCATGTATACCGGCGGCTACTACGCCGGCGGCGGCAACACCAAATTCTACCTGCGTGACGACAGCGGCGGCATTCAGGTGCAAGTCTTTGGCGGCGAAGGCAGCGTCAACGTCAGCGTGGGCGCCGGCGTGCAGGTGCACGGGGTCATCGGCGTCTATCGCGGCGCCGCCCAAATCGTGCCCAACATCGTCCCCGACGACATCGAAATCCTGGCTCCCCCCGACATCACTCAGCTTCCCGCCCCCCTGCCCGTCTCCATCCGGCAGGCCGCCACCGACATGGAAACTCTGCCCGGGCGCCTGGTACAAGTCGCAGGCACCGCCACCCGCGCCGAAGAATTTACCTACAGCTACGAAATCGACCTCGTCGATGATCAAAGCAACCTGCTCACACTTTATGTCGACAAGCAGACCAACATCTCCATCGAGACCATCGTCCCGGGCAAACAGTACAGCGCCATCGGCATCCTCGAAGTGCGCGACGGCCACGTGAAGCTCTATCCCCGCTTCCAGACTGATCTGGCCGAAGTCTTCCCGCCCGAGCTGCTTCTCACTGCCGACGCCCCCCTCAACGTCGTCCCCGGCGACATCATCACCTACACCGCCACAATCGCCAACTACACCGCCGAGCCCATGAGCAATGTGCGCATCAGCGCCGGACTGCCATCCCCGGCCATGGCGATCATCGGCATCTCCGCCGGCGGCAAGCACAACGATGGCGCCGTGGTCTGGAATCTGGCCACGCTGGCCGGTAATGGCGAAACCGTGAGCGTGTGGTACAGCGTGCGCACTCCCAACGATGCCAGCGGCGCCATCAGCAGCGCCGGCTTTGCTGCCACCGCCGACCAATGGTTGCAGCCGGCGCAAAGCAGCCCGTTGCACACCTTCCTGGGCCACAGCATTCCCATCTGGGCCGTACAGGGGCCCGGCGACCGCTCGCCCATGGCGCAAAAATGGCTGACCATCGATGGCGTCGTTACCGGCGTCACTCCCGGATTGGGCGGCTTCTTCGTGCAGGAGACGCAAACCGACGACGATCCCGCCACCTCCGAAGGCATCTTCATCAACACCGCCGGACTCGACATCGCCGTTTCGCCTGGCAATCTGGTCGAAGTCACCGGCCAGGTGCGCGAGACATCGCAACAAACCCAGCTCTTGGTAGTCAATCCCACGGATGTGGGGGTGTCAGCAGCTCAGGTTGACCTCCCCCCGGCGGTGGAGCTAGACCCCCCCGCCACCACAGCCGCGGCCATCCCTTACTTCGAAGCCCTCGAAGGCATGCTCGTGCAGGTTACAGGCCCGGCCTGGGCCACCTCGCCCACCTCCAAGTATGGCGAATATGTCGTCGTCCTGCCCGAACACGGCCAGAAGCGCCTGTTCCGGGGCCAGGATAACGGCTTCGCCATCATGGTGGATGACGGCTCCTCCACCACCCATAGCGACCGTTCCACCCTGCCCTATGTGGTCATGACCGGGGACGAAGTCAGCCATCTGCTGGGGCCGCTGGCCTACACCTACGGCCACTATAAGATCGAACCCATCGTCCCGCCCGTCGTGCAGAGCCACATCGTTAATGTGCCGGGGCTGCCACTCACACGGGCCGATGAATTCAGTATCATGACCTGGAACGTCGAGAATCTCTTCGACAATCGCGACCCCAACCCCAACGATCCACCCAAGCCCACCAAGGCCGAATACGAACTTGCCCTCGACAAAGTCGCCAACACCATCGTTGCCGCCGGCCTGCCCACGCTCATCGCCCTGCAGGAAGTGGAAAACATCGACGTGCTCAACGCCATCGCCGCCCGCCCGGCTCTGGCCGACACCCCTTATCAAGCCTACCTGATCGAAGGCCACGACAGCCGCGGCATCGATGTCGGCTACCTGGTGCGTAGCGACCGCGTCAAAGTCCTCGACACCCAGCAATTCGATGCCCCCGAAGGGCTCACCAGCCGCCCACCGCTGCTGCTGCAAGCGCAGATCGCCGGTGGCACCGAACCAATCACCGTTTTCCTGCTCAACAACCACTTCAGCTCCATGTCGGGCGGCGTCGCCGCCACCGAACCCCGGCGCACGGCCCAGGCCGCCTGGAACGTGCAGGTCATGCAAGAACACATTCTGGGCGATGACCCCAAGGCCAAAGTTGCCATCCTGGGCGATCTCAACTCCTTCTACGACTCTCTGCCCATCGATACCCTGCGCCAGGCCGGACTGCACCATGTGATGGAAGTCCTCTCCCCTGAAGAGCGCTACGATTATATTTATCAGGGCGAATCCCAGGTGCTGGATCATATCCTGGTCACACCCAGCCTGTTCGAGATGCTGAAACGCGTGGATGTCCTGCATGTCAACGCCGACTTCCCCCCGGCCATCCCCGACGACCCCAGCCCGCTACGCAAATCCGACCACGATCCCGTGCTGGCTACCTTCAGTCTGCCCTGATGCCCGTAGCCAGTATGCGGCGGCGCATGACACGTCCGCAGTAATAAGCACAAGGGGGCCGGCCCGCAGGACACAAACCTGGGCGCTGGCCCCCTTCTTTCGAGCGCTGCATTTTCGAAAAGTCAGGCGATCTGTGGTATCATTTGCCCATGACCCGGCATTAGCACTCGCACTATGCAAGTGCTAAGACACGCCTCATCCATCTACCTCACCATGACCAGCACAGAACCTTCAGCACCTACCCTCAGCACCCGGCAACAAGCCATTTTTGGGCTCGTTGTGCGGGAATTCACCCATTCCGCCGAACCGGTCGGCTCCCTGCATCTCGTGCAAAAATACCAGCTCGAGATCTCATCGGCCACGGTTCGCAGCGAAATGAAAAAGCTGGAGGAGTGGGGCTATCTCACCCATCCCCACACTTCCGCCGGTCGCATTCCTACTCACAAGGGCTATCGCTTCTTTGTGCAGCACCTGCTGCCCGAAACCAGCCTGCCAGCCACGGTGCAACACACCATCCGTCACCAGTTCTACCAGGTGCAACAAGAGTTGGACCAATGGGTGCGGCTGGCCGCCAACGTGCTGGCCCGCACCTCGCACAGCGCTGCCATCACCACCGTTCCCCGACCCAGCCAGGCACAGTTCAAACACACCGAATTGATCAGCCTGCAACCCCGCGCCCTGCTCATGGTATTGGTGCTGGCTGGTGGCACCGTGCGCCAGCAATTGTTGGCACTCGATGACACCTGGAGCCAGGATGAGCTGTCACGCATGAGTGAGTCCATCAACAAACGCCTGCTCAGCCTCGATTGGCAACAAATCAGCGTGCTCGAGCCGGAATCAGACTCACTGGAGCGCAAAGTGGTCGACATGATCGGCGACATCCTCTATCACGAAGACCAACGACACGAACAAATCTATCGCGATGGACTCACCAACGTCTTGCAGTCGCCGGAATTTGCCGATCATAGCACCGCCCGTCGATTTATCGAGCTTTTCGAAGAGCCCACCAGCATCGCACCTATCATTCAGGAAGCCCGGCACATCGCCGGAGTGCAGGTCATCATCGTCGGCGACTCCCCCTACGACGATCTCCCCGACATCAGCCTGGTGCTCTCGCGCTATGGCCAGCCCCATCAGACGGCTGGCATCCTGGGCATCATCGGTCCCATCCGTATGCCCTACGGCCGCACCATCTCGACGGTGCGTTTCATGTCGCAACTGATGAGCACGCTCACCGCCACGCTTTACGGCGAACTGGAAGCGCTGGAAGCACCTGGCCCCGATCTGTCCACCGATCCCAGTTATCGGTATCCTGCCACATAACTCTCTCGCTCATATCGATTAACGACACGACACCATAAACCACCATGAGTACCAAACACACCAAACCCAAAAACACAACTGAATCCACGCCTGTTTCTGGGACCACACCCAGTACCGAGCCCGCCCCGGCAGCGCCCGCCGGCTCCGAAGCTGCGGCGGAAACTTCCCCCGTAGAAGCCGGTGAAGACGAGACCCTCAACAAACTCGTCACCGAACTCAAAGAGGCCAAACAAATCGCCGACGAGGCCCAGGATCAGGCCTTGCGGGCGCAGGCCGAGATGCAGAACTTCCGCCGCCGCAAAGAGCGCGAAGCCTCTGAGCGCGCCGCACAGGCCAATGCCCGCCTGCTCAAGGAGCTGCTGCCCATTATCGATGACTTCGATCGCGCCTTCGCCAATGTGCCCGACACCGTCAGCCCCGAAGAAGCCGCCTGGCTCGAAGGCTTTCAGCTCATCCAACGCAAACTCCACACCCTGCTTGACCGCGAAGGGATCACCGCCATCGACGCCACCGGCGCCTTTGACCCCACCGTCCACGAAGCCGTCAGCGTGGAAGTCAGCGACGACGTGCCCAGCGGTGAGATCATCGCCGAAGTTCAGCGGGGCTACAAATTACACGACAAAGTCCTGCGCCCCAGTTACGTGCGCGTCGCCCAATAACCCCTACACTCATCCCCTTCAAACGAGAACAGCATGCCCAAAATCATCGGAATCGACCTGGGAACCACCAACTCTGCGGTTGCAGTGATGGAAGGTGGCGAGCCCACCATCATCGCCTCGGCCGAAGGTGGCCGTCTCATCCCGTCGGTAGTTGCCGTCAATCCCAAGACAGGTGAACGCATGGTCGGCCAGGTAGCGCGGCGCCAGGCAATCACCAATGCCGACAACACCATCTACTCAGTCAAACGCTTTATCGGCCGCAAATTCAACGACCCCCTGGTGCAGCGGGGAATGGGACATACTCCCTACAAGCTGGTAGCAGCAGCCAACGGAGATATACGCGTGGTCATGGGGGACCGCAAATACGCACCGGCCGAGATTTCGGCCATGATCCTGCAAAAAATCAAAGCCGATGCCGAAGCCTATCTCGGCGAACCCATCGCCCAGGCCGTGATCACAGTCCCCGCCTATTTCAACGATTCCCAACGCCAGGCCACCAAAGACGCCGGCAAAATCGCCGGGCTGGAAGTCCTGCGCATCATCAACGAGCCCACCGCCTCGGCCCTGGCCTATGGGATCGACAAAGAAAACAGGGACGGCAAAATCGCCGTCTACGATCTCGGTGGCGGCACCTTCGACATCTCCATCCTTGACGTAGGCGAAGGCGTGTTCGAAGTCCTCAGTACCAACGGTGACACCTACCTGGGCGGCGACGACTTCGATCAGCGCATCATCGACTGGGTGGCCACCGTCTTCCAGACGGAAAATGGTATGGATCTGCGCCAGGACCGCATGGCCTTGCAGCGACTGAAAGAAGCCGCCGAAAAAGCCAAAATCGAGCTCTCTTCTGTGCTCGAAACCGAAATCAATCTGCCCTACATCACGGCTGACGCCTCTGGCCCCAAACACCTGATCGTCACCCTCAGCCGCTCCAAGCTCGAGCAACTGACCGAAGACCTGATCGAGCGCACCATCGGCCCCTGCCGCCAGGCCCTCAGCGACGCCACCCTGCAGAAATCACAGATAGACGACGTGATCCTGGTGGGCGGCATGACCCGCATGCCGGCGGTGCAACAAGCTGTGCGCAAATTCTTCGGACGCGAGCCCCATAAGGGCGTCAACCCCGACGAAGTCGTGGCCATTGGCGCCGCCATTCAGGCCGGTGTGCTGGCCGGCGACGTCAAAGACATCCTGCTGCTCGACGTCACGCCCCTCACCCTGGCCATCGAGACCATGGGCGGCGTAGCCACCCCCATGATCGAGCGCAACACCACCATCCCCTCCAAAAAAACGCAGATCTTCACCACTGCTTCCCACCGCCAGACCCAGGTGGAAATTGTGATCACACAGGGCGAGCGCCCCCTGATCAAAGACAATAAATCGTTGGGCCGCTTCATTCTCGATGGCATCCCCCAGGCCCCGCGCGGCGTTCCCCAGATCGAAGTCACCTTTGATATCGACGCCAATGGCATCCTGCATGTCAGCGCTCGCGACAAGGCCACCGGCCGCGAGCAATCCATCAAGATCACCGCCAGTTCCGGCCTCAGCGACAACGAAATTGACCGCATGGTCGAGGAAGCCGAAGAACACAAGGCCGAAGACGAGAGTCGGCGCAAAGTCATCGAAGTCCGCAATCGCGCCGATGCCGTCATCTATCAGACCGAAAAAGCCATCGAAGAAGCAGGCGAAGCCTTGCCCGACACCATCAAACAGGACTTGCAGGCTAAGATCGCCGGGCTGCGCGGCAGCCTCGAACAGGAAGAGGTGGCCCACATCGAGCAGGCCACCGATGATTTATTGCAGGCCGCCCAACAGATCGGCCAATATCTCTACAAGCAGACCGATGATTCCGCTGCGCCTGCGCCCGAAGCCGAATCCGGCTCGGCCGCTGCCACGGGCACGGACGAAGGCGAGGGTGAGGGCGAGGATGTGATAGATGGCGAATTCAGAGACGCCGATTAAACCACGAAACGCCAGTGAAGGGTCTCGCCGCACATGAAGGAGGCGAGATTCTTCGCTGAGATCGGCCTCGTGACGGCCGTTTCGGTGGGCTGTTGTCATCACGCCCGGTTCCCGTACAGCAGCCATGCCGGGCGAGCAATTCCCCCGCGCCAACCATGGCCCAATTGTAGGGGCGAACAATTTCCTGGCCACAAGGTGGCGTCAAAAAGCGCGTACATCGCAAAAGCACCTTTGCCACAGCATAATCTTGCCGAAATTGCTCGCCCTCTCTTGGCGCACGAACAGGCCCGCTCCAAGAGGCGCGTCCACGGCATTTGGCCAATGAATCGCGCTCACGACCAAGCCGGGTTCACCCGGCGCTGTTTTGTAGCCCTGCGATTCATCGCCGGGCGGTCGCTGCCAGCGAAACCGCTGCTTTATTGGCGCCCTCGTGACCTGGCACTACAAATAAATTTGCCGGCTCACAGGGGGCCAAGTTCCCGGTCAGGCGGCGAATTCGCTTCGCCTTGCCCGGGAACGTATTTCAATCATGTTGATGCCAAATGGGGAATTTCGGGGTAAGTTAAAAAAGACTTGACATTTTCGCTAATAATGCGTATAATAATTCAACATATCGCCATTTTATTTGAACTTTCTTGAAAATAGCTCCATCATTATGCACCAAGTCATCGGGCAATGCCCCATATGTGCCAATGACCTGTTCGTCAGTAAACTGAACTGCCCGGCGTGCGGGACCACCCTGGAAGGACGGTTCAAACTGGGTGCCTGGCACCGTCTCGACGCCGGACAATTGCACCTGTTGGAATCGTTCCTGCAAAATCAGGGGAAAATCACCTGGGTGGTCGAGGATTTGGGGCTGAGTTACCCTACGGTGCGCAGCCGCCTGCAAGGTATCCTGGCCGTGCTGGGCCTGAACCCCCGCCACCATTCTCCCGACGACCTGCGCCAACAAGTGCGGCAGCAGCGAGAAAGCATCCTCAACGAACTGGCCGCAGGCCAACTGACACCCGATGCCGCCGCCGAACTCTTACAGCAACTGGGGGATGGCGACTCATGATCCGCACACTGAGCGCCAGCCGCACTCAAACGCACACCGGTATTCGTCGCCTGGATGTACGCCGGGATCTGCGTCCCATCGCCGATCTCATTGCCGAGGCTTTCGCTTCCGAATTGGACGCAAAAGGCCGGAGTTCGTTGCAAGAACTGCGCACGCTGGCGCGCCTGGGGCCGTTGCTCTACCTGCTCGTGCCTGCCAATGGCGAACTGGGAGGCTTCTTCCGTGGTTTCGTATGGGAAGATAAAGGCCATATCGTGGGGAACATCACCTTGCAACAGGCCGATGCCAGCCGTCGCGTGTGGATGATCTCCAATGTGTCTGTCAGCCAAACACATAGGGGACAGGGAATCGCCCGGCAACTGATGATGGCGGCAGGAGAGCGTATTGCAAAATTGGGGGGAAGCTGGACTGTCCTGCAGGTGCGATCCGATAACGACGTCGCCCGCAGCCTCTACGAGCATCTCGGCTACTCGTCCCTGTTCAGAGAATCCCGTCTGCGCTGCTACCCCGAAGCCTTTGCAGATCCCCTGCCCCTCCCGTCCGACGCCGAGTTGCGCCCGCTGGCAGCGCTGCCGCTGCAGGCGTTACAGATTCTTTGCCGACAGAGCATCCCCGAGGCCGCCCGCTGGTGGCAGCCCCGCAGCAGCGTCCGCTTCCAGCAGCCACACGACACCGGCTTCATGCTCAGGCTCAAAAGCAGCCTGGGGTGGCAGCACCGCCGACGGTGGGGCCTGTATCGGGGGGCTCGCCTGGATGGTGTGCTCGAAGTCAGAGTGGCCCCGGCCGCCACGCACCATATCGACCTCCTGCTGCATCCCGACCTGCGCCCGGCATGGACACGTCCGATACTCGCTTATGGCCTGCGCCAATTGCATCCCTATGGACCCCAGGCCACCACAGCCGTGCTCTATGACTACCAACCGCAAGCCATCACAACCCTGCAGGAATTCGGCTTTCGCGTCACGCTTGAACTCAGCACCATGCGCAAAGCCATCACTTAACCCCCAAGGAGCTCTTCATGTCAGATCCCCGCGTTGTACAAATGGCAGAGGTCATCATCAACTATTCCATCGGTCTCCAAGCCGGAGAAAAGATCCTCATTGGCGGTCCCGTGGGGGGAGCGCCCCTTCTCAAGGAACTCTATCGCGCCGCCCTGCGGGCCGGCGGCCTGGCATCCACCCATATCACCCTACCCGGATTCGAAAAGATATTCTTTGATGAAGCCAACACAGATCAGTTGCAATGGCTCTCGCCCCTGATGAAGGTGCTGTTGGAAGAATTCGATGCCTATGTATCCCTGTGGGCGGATGATAACACCAAAGAAGGCACCCACTTTGACCTGCAAAAACGTGCTACCCGCGGCAAAGCCATGGCGCCATTCCAAAAGGAATTCATGGAAAAAATAAACACGGGTGAACTCCGTTGGTGTGGCTCGCTGTACCCCACACCGGCGCATGCCCAGGATGCCGAAATGGCCACCGAAGACTACGAGGCCTTCGTCTTCAGCGCCTGCCTGCCCGATCTTGAGGACCCCATCGGCTTTTGGCGGGGCATGGAAGCTCGACAAGAGATCCTGGTCACTTATTTGCAACAGGCCAAGCAGATGCGCCTGGTGGCTAAAGACACCGACATCACCGTCAAGACGGCCGGCCGCAGTTGGATCAATTGCTGCGGGCATAAAAACTTCCCCGATGGCGAGGTGTTCACCGGCCCCATCGAAGACGCTACCACCGGGCACGTGCGCTTCACCTATCCCGCCGTATATCAGGGGGTCGAGGTCGAAGACGTGCAGTTGTGGTTTGAAGAGGGCAAAGTCGTCAAAGCCACCGCCGGCAAAGGCGAAGAATTCCTGCTGAGCATGTTGGACCGGGATGAAGGCGCCCGTCGCCTGGGCGAATTTGCCATTGGCACCAACCCCGGCATCACTCAGTTCACCCGCCATACCCTGTTCGACGAAAAAATCCAGGGCACAGCCCATATGGCCCTAGGCCTCTCCATCCCCGAATCCGGCGGCGTCAACGAGTCCCAAATCCACTGGGACATGGTTGTCGACCTGCGCCAGGGCGGACAAATCTTCGCCGATGACCAACTCATCTACGAAAACGGTCATTTCACCATCGATTTCTAATTCCCCTCTTTCTTTCCCTCCCTGGAGTCGACTATGCCCACGAACGAAGAACGGTTACGCATTTTGCAGATGATTTCCGAAAGTAAGATAACGGCACAGGATGGTGCCCGCCTGCTTGAAGCCATGCGCTGCGCCGACGCACAGCTTGAAGGCAAAGACCCAACCACCCCCATTGCCCGCTGGTTACATGTTCGCGTCACCGATATCACTTCCGCCAAAACCAAAACCGACATCACCATCCCCATTCATCTCGTGCAAATGGGCATCAAACTGGGCGCTCACTTCGTCGGTGACCAGCACCTATCCGCCTACGATGATGTCATCAACGCTATTCAGACCGGCCATACCGGTAAATTATTGGAAGCCGAGGACAACGAATCGGGCGAGCGTGTTGAGATCTTCGTAGAATAGGCCCGCCTCTTGTCTGTCCGCTGTCTCATAGCGGCAAAGCAGCGGTTGCGTTGGAGTAGCAAGTGCTTTTACAATAAACTTAAACTATTCTCTGCTCCGGCTCAGTCCCCATTCGCCCCTTTGCCCCAGCATTACACCGACCTCCCTACAGCGCCGGACACCCAAGTCTTATCCAGGCAGGTAATTATGATAAAACTCCTCGTTAAGTTGCTCATCAACGCTGTAGCATTAGGCGCGGCAGCATTCCTGATCGACGGTATTCGCTACGGATCGATCGAGGACTTGCTGATCGTTGCGGCCATCTTCGGCATCATCAACGCTCTCCTCAAACCCCTGCTCAAGGTACTCACTTGCCCCCTGGTTGCTCTCTCCCTGGGCATATTCATCCTGGTGATCAACGCCTTTCTGCTGTGGATGACGGGCCAACTGGCATCGGGAATGGGCATCACTTTCACCGTCGCCAGTTTCGGTGCGGCTTTCTTTGGCGGGCTCATTGTCTCAGTCGTCAGCATCTTCCTGAACATCATCGTGCCAGGCGACCTGACCAAATAGCAGCCGTCTGTATGATGAAGCCTTCGTGCCGGCCGTGGCCGACGCTCATCAAACCGTCACCGACTTTCATCGCTACCACACCACTCTCAACGCCCAACGCCCATGACGACCCCTACCATCTCCTTACAGAATCTCTGCAAATCCTTTGGCGACGTGAAAGCCGTGGCCGACGTCAGCTTCGACGTCTATCCCGGCGAGATATTCGGCCTGCTGGGCCCCAACGGCGCCGGCAAAACCACCACCATCCGCATGATGCTCGACATCTTCCGCCCCGACACCGGCGACGTGCGGATTTTCGGCGACAAGCTGAACGAAGCGGCCAAGAATCGCATCGGCTACCTGCCCGAAGAACGCGGGCTCTATCGCGACCTCAAGCTGGAACCCACCCTCATCTTTCTGGCCACACTCAAAGGTCTGAGCGAGAGCACTGCCCGGAAAAAACTACAGGGCTGGTTGCAGCGACTGGATTTGTGGGAGCACCGGCAGAAGAAAATCCAGGACCTGAGCCGGGGCATGCAGCAAAAGGCGCAGATCATCGCCACCCTGGTGCATGATCCCGACCTGATCGTGGTCGACGAGCCTTTTTCGGGTCTGGATCCCGTCAACACCCGCTTGATCAAAGACATCATGCAGGAACAGCGGCAGGCGGGCAAGACCATCATCATGTCCACCCATCAGATGTATCAGGTGGAAGCGCTGTGCAATCGCATCGTCCTCATCGATCAAGGGCGTTCGGTGCTCTACGGCGAAGTCGAGCAGATCAAACACGATTTCGCGGCCCATGCGGTCGTGGTGGAGGGGCAGGGGGATTTCAGGGGATTGCCCGGCGTGGTGGAGATGCGCCGGGAAAACGGCGCCTGGCACATGGCGCTGGCACCCGGCGTGGGCACCCAGGAGGTGCTGCGGGCGCTGGTGAAGCGCGAGGATGTGATCGTGCATCGTTTCGAGTTGGCGCAGCCATCGTTAGAGGACATCTTCGTCACCATCGTGCAGGGGGAGACGGCCCATGCCTAAATGGTTCATCATCGCCCGCATGGAATATCTCAAACTGGTGCAGAAGCGGGCTTTTCTCCTCGCCACATTGGGCATGCCGCTGCTGCTTGCCGGCATCATTGGCTTTTCCATTTTCACCGTCGGCGGCGGCACCGGCAGCAAAGCACCCCTGGCCTATGTAGATGAGGCCGGCATCCTGCCCCCTACCGCCGTACGGCCTGCGCCCACGGACCCGGATCAGGTTGCCATCATGCGCTTCCCCGACCAAGACAGCGCCACCCAGGCCCTGCAGGCGGGCTCGATCCAGGCTTACTATCTATTCCCGCCCGACTACCTCCAAAGCCGCCATGTACAGCTCGTTTACTGGAAAGACAAACCCAACGATCGCATCCGGCAGCAATTCAAAGAATTCGTACGCAGCGAGCTGGCCCAAAGCTATGCCGGGGACATGGGCCAACGATTGAGCGACGGCGTAGAGCTGATTCTGCAATCACCGCATGGTCAGCTCCTAAACAGCACCGATGCCATCATCGCCTTTCTGTTGCCTTTTGTGCTGGGCATGTTTTTTGTGTTCATCGTCATGGGGTCGGCGGGCTATCTGCTGCAAGCGGTCTCGGTGGAAAAAGAAAATCGCATGGTCGAGGTGTTGTTTACCTCTGCCTCGCCGTGGCAGATCATTGCCGGCAAAGCTCTCGGGCTGATGGGGGTTTCCCTAACACAGGTGCTGATTTGGGTGGGGGCGCTGTTGCTGGGCCTGAACATCGCCGCCCAACGCGTCGCCGTGCTGCAAGGGATGCACCTTCCCTGGGCGGCCCTGGGCGTGATCGCCATCTATTTCGTGCCCACTTATGCGGTGGTGGCCGCCATCATGATCACCATCGGCAGTATTACCAACGAATTGCAGCAGGCGCAACAGATCGGTGGCCTGGTGAATCTGTTTTTCCTCGTGCCGTTTTTCTTTATCGTCCTCATCTTTACCGATCCGGGAAGCCCGCTGCTGGTCGTCTTCACACTGTTTCCCACCACGGCCCTCAGCACGATCGCCATGCGCTGGGGAGTAAGTACCATCCCCCTGTGGCAACTGGTCCTGAGCTGGCTGCTGCTCGTGGGCACAGCCGGGATGGGCATCTTCGTTGCCTCCCGCGTTTTCCGCACAGCCATGCTTCGCTATGGCCAGCCCTTGCCCTGGCAGGGGCTACTGCAAATGCTGCGCAAAGGAGATTGAGCCATGCGCGATATTGGACTGGTCATCAAACATGAGATCAAGGTCACCTTGAGCAAGCGCACCTACTGGATCATGACATTCTTGCTTCCTGCCTTCATCCTGGCGGGAACGCTCTTGCCACAGATTATTGCCGGTGACAAGTTGACACAGGATCCGTTGACAGCGGCCCAGACATCAGTACAGCACATTGGTGTGGTCGATGCACCCGGCGTTATCAAACAGATGCCGCCGGGCCTGCCGCCGCAACTCATTCGCCTCTATAACGATAAGGGCGCGGCACAGGCCGCCCTGGCTGCGGGCCTGATCGATCAGGTGCTTCTCATCCCCGACGATTTTCTCGACACGGGCAAAGTGACGGCCATCAGCAAGGGAAACAATATGTTTTCCAGCATAGGGAGCGAAAATCTACTCACCTATATCATCGCCTACAACCTCACCGATGATCCGCTCATGGCCGCCATCCTGGTGGATCCGCTGCCTCAGGTCGAGACCACGGCGTTGGCCGCCCCGCCGAGTACCGACCATGGCGACAATCCCGCCGCCTCTTTCGTTCCCTTCATGATGATGTTCGTGCTCTTTTTCGTGATCAGCATCACTGCTGGCTATATGCTGCAAAGTGTGGCCAAAGAAAAAGAAAACCGCACCGTGGAGGTGCTGCTGCTGAGCCTGCAGCCGAGACAGTTGATGCTGGGGAAGGTGTTGGGGCTGGGGATCGTAGCCCTGGTACAGATGTTGGTGTGGATGCTCGGCGCCCGCACCGCCCTGCAGCAGGGAGCGGGGCTGCTTTCATTGCCTCCCGATATGACACTGTCTTTTTCGTATCTGGCTGTCGTGCTCGTCTTTTTCATCCTGGGCTATTTTCTCTATGCCTCGTTGCTGGGAGCCGTGGGCGCGCTGGCACCCAATGTGCGCGAGGGCACGCAATTCACCTTTATGCTCATCTTCCCCCTCATTCTCCCTTTCTGGGTCAACAGCACCTTTGTCAGCGCTCCGCATGGGCCCCTGACTCTCTTCCTTAGCCTCTTTCCGCTGACAGCACCCACGGCCATGGTGGCTCGCCTGGCCGTAGGCAGCGTGCCCGGCTGGCAGCTTGGGCTCAGCCTGCTCGGTTTGTTGGCCGCGACCTATGCCTTCGTGTCCCTGGCTGCCCGCTTCTTCCGCGCCGATGTCCTGCTCTCATCCAGCAGTTTGAACTGGCGACGCATCTGGCAAGAATTGCGCACAACAGCCGTAGAGAAAGCGTAGCCCCCGCGCCCTCAGCGTCCAGCAACGAAGCGCACCCGGGTTTAAGATCAGACTGTGAACACCTTGCGCCCGCATTCGTTATCTCGCCCATCGCCGCCATCCTGGCTGGGATGGCTGGTGTTGGCCCTGGTGCTGGCGACCGGGATCGGCGCCGGTATGCTCTGGCGCTATGTCAGCCCGCTCCCCCGGCTGGACCAGCTCGACCAGCACCAACCGGCCCCGGCCATCCGTATCCTCGACCGCCAGGGGGCGTTGCTGTACGAGATCACAGACCCGGCGCGGGGAAAGTATCAGCCGCTGGCTTTGGCGCAGAGCCCGGACATCTGTCAGCAAGCGCTGCTGGCCACGGAAGACCAGCGTTTCTACCAGCACCCGGGCGTTGACTGGCGGGCAATCCTGCGCTCGGCCTGGGCTAACTGGCGGGCCGGAGAGACGGTGCAGGGCGGCTCGACGCTGACGCAGCAGCTCGCCCGCATCCTGCTGCTGGACACGAACGAGCGCTATGAACGCAGCCTGCGCCGCAAATTGCGCGAGGCACTGCTGGCCTGGCGGTTGGAACGCCGTTTCAGCAAAGACGAAATCCTGGCCCTGTATCTGAACAACGTCTATTTTGGGCACTACGCTACTGGCATCGAGGCCGCAGCCCAGGCGTATTTTGGACGGTCAGCACATGAATTGGACCTGGCGCAATGTGCGATGCTGGCGGGCCTGCCGCAGTTCCCCGCCGGCTACAATCCCATCGAGCATCCACAGGCCGCCAAAACCCGCCAGCAGCAGGTGTTGGGATTGATGGTAGAGGCCGGAGTGATCGATCAGGCGTCAGCAGCGCGGGCGGCGGCCGAACCCCTGCCCTACGCCAGCACGCCCTTCCCCATTACGGCCCCGCACTTTGTCTTTTATGTGCAGAGCCAATTGGAGGCCGCCCTGGGACGGCCGCGGCTGGCGCAGGGAGGATTGCAGATCATCACCACGCTGGATGTCGATCTGCAAAACGCGGCCACCCGCATCATCCGCCGGCGCTTGGCCCAGCTCAATCGCCCTGCCGCCAGCATACCGCAGCAGCGCCGGGCCGAGAACGCCGCCCTGGTGGCGCTGGACCCGGCCAGCGGTGCGATTCGAGCCCTGGTGGGCAGTCCCGATTATTTCGACGCAGCCATTGCCGGGGCTGTCAATGGTGCTTTGGCCCTGCGCCAGCCCGGCTCCACCCTCAAGCCCATCGCCTACGCAGTGGCCATGGATCCGGAGCTCAGTGCCGCTGCCGGACGCGCCCCCTTCACCCCGGCCACCGTGCTGGCCGACGTCCCCACCAGCTTCCCCACCCGCGAGGGCGTGCTTTACGAGCCGCTGGACTACGACCTGGCCTTTCATGGCCCCGTACCCCTGCGCTATGCCCTGGCCAATTCCTACAACATCCCCGCCGTGCGCACGCTGCAAACCATCGGCCTCGATGCCTTTATCGCTCAGGCCCGGCGTCATGGCATCAGCACCTTTGGAGCGCCGGAGCAATACGGTCTGGCTCTGGTGTTGGGCGGCGCCGAAGTGCGCTTGCTGGAACTGACCGCCGCCTACGCCCCTTTTGTGAATGCGGGACGGCCCCTGCAAACGATCGCCATCGCTCGTATCGAAGATGAGGCGGGCCGGGTACTGTTCGATGCCGGGGTGCAGGGGGTACCTTTCAATCCTGAAGGCTGGGACTTGCCCAGGCGGCGTCCTCTCTCCCCCGTGCTTGATCCTGACACCGCCTACCTGATCACCGACATCCTCAGTGACAACGACGCCCGCGCCGCCGCCTTTGGTCTCAGCAGCCCCTTGCGGCTGGATCGACCGGCTGCGGTCAAGACCGGCACCACCACGGATTGGCGCGATAATTGGACCATCGGCTACACGCCCGACCTGCTGGCCGGCGTGTGGGTCGGCAATGCCGACAACCGGCCCATTTACGGGGCCAGCGGCATCGATGGCGCCGCCCCCATCTGGCACGACTTCATGGTCTTCGCCCACAAGTCCCTGCCCGCCCGCGCGTTTACAGAACCTCCCGGCCTGGAGCGCCGTGATGTGTGCGCGCCTTCGGGCCTGCTGACCACGCCCGACTGCCCGCGCAGTCATCGCGAGCTGTTCATCGCCGGCACTGCCCCATCCCGGCCCGACGATCAGTTTCGGCAAGTGGTCATTGATTTGCGCACGGGCGACATTGCCACTGCCGACACCCCGCCCGCGGCCCGGGCGCAGCGCATCGCCTGGAATCCACCGCCCGCCTTACGCGGCTGGGCGATAGGCCAGGGCATGCTGCTGTGGGATGCGCAGGCGGCGCAACCATCCTCGCTAACCGATCATGCCGCTTCTTCTCTGCCGCACCTGACGCTCACCAGCCCCGAAATCAACGCCCACTTTTTCCTCGATCCCCGGCTACCGGCGGCGACCCAGCAATTACAATTGGCCATCGCCTACAACGGCCAGACTCCGTTGCGCGCGGTGCAATACTGGCTCGATGGCGAGTTGGTGGCCGAGGCGCAGGCGCCGCCGTGGGCCGCCTGGTGGCCGCTGCAAGTGGGGGAACACCGGCTGCGGGTGCGGGCCGTGACGCAGGCAGGCGAGCAGATGCAAACAGATGAGATATCGTTTATGGTCAGGCGCTAACGAAGCTTCGCCTCAGGCCGACAAGCGTGTGGCCGCGGACGAGGCGGAAAACCAGGTGTCCATCGGAAGAAATCTCTCGCAAAGACGCCAAGAACGCAAAGAATGCACAAAGTCCATCGGAAGAATTCTCTCGCAAAGACGCCAAGGACGCAAAGAATAGAAAAAGATCATCAGAAGAAACCTCTCACAAAGACGCCAAGAATGCAAAAGCTTTTTAGGCGCTTCGCGCCGGAGGTCGGCCTCCGCCGACCGATCTTGTTGACGGCGAGGCCCTGTTGCAGAGACATTTGTCCCCGTAGGCCTGTCCTGAGTGAAGCGAAGGAGCTACAAGCGATGGAAGGCCCCCGAACGGGGAAAGCACTTGTTGAATCGCGGCCAGCAAGGTAAAATGAAAACGACACGACGCGCGCTTACCCTGAGATGACCATGACTACTTTCCTTTCTGACACGAGTCCCGAGGCCGAAGCGGTGCTTTATGAGATGCTGCGGCAGGCATCGCCCGCGCGCAAGCTGGAGATGGTGGGCGAGCTCAACACCACCGTACGGCAATTTGCTCTGGCCGGCCTGCGCCAACGCTATCCTCGGGCAGATAAGACGGAATTACGGCGTCGGCTGGCCGATCTGTTGCTGGGGCCAGAACTGGCACGTCGTGCTTACGGTTCCCTGCCCGAGGAAACCAAAAATGACGAGTGAGCCGATTGCGGTTACCTTGTTGGTGATAGAAGCACTGGAAGCATTGGATGTTCCCTATTTTGTGGGTGGCTCCCTGGCAAGCGCGTTACATGGCGAGCCGCGAGCAACGCTCGACAGCGATCTCGTGGCCGATCTGCGTCCGCAGCATGGTA
>JAADGC010000181.1:0-638 GCA_013152585.1 Chloroflexota bacterium | reverse complement strand
TTCAATGTTCTGCATCTTGCCACCATGTTCAAAGTCGATATTTTTGTTATGAAGCAGCGGGCATTTGCACAGGCACAATTCGCGCGTGCCAGGTCGATGCTTGTTGCCTCCGATCCCGATCGCTACATACGCGTGGCCAGCGCCGAAGACATGATTCTGGCCAAGCTGGAGTGGTACCGCCTGGGAGCGGAGGCCTCAGAAAGGCAGTGGCGGGATGTCATGGGCATCGTCAAGGTACAGGGAGATCGTTTAGACTGGGATTATCTGCAACACCAGGCCAGGGCCTTGGGCGTCGCTGATTTGCTGGCAAAGCTAAAAACATAACGGCGATGTGCGCACACCGCCCAGCATAGGCACCAGGCATCACGCCGGAGTATTCAGCGACCGAATCGATGTCATCCAGCGAGCGCATCCCGCATTTTTGGCGAGGTTTGTGGTTACAGCCTCCTTGGGGTGCGTGGCGGGTGCAGCGCCCATCATAGCGCCCGTCGCCGCGCCCGTCGTGGTGCCCGTCCCCACCGATTGAAATCGGAGCTATGGGGCCCATGGCCGCCGGTCGGCCTTATATGATAGAAGAGGGCTGAGGTTGTATGATGAACATCTCATACAACCCAGCTACCTGGTCAGGAGGAGAGTGA
>JAADGC010000126.1 GCA_013152585.1 Chloroflexota bacterium | reverse complement strand
TGGCCGGCGACGACATTGCCACCACGAACGAAGACACGCCGGTGACGGTCGATGTGCTCAGCAACGACAGCGACGTGGACGGCGACGTCCTCTCCGTCAGCGCTGTGGGCAGTCCCGCCCAGGGCGCGGCGACGATCAGCGGCCCGAACGTGGTCTACACGCCGACGACGAACTTCAACGGCACGGATGTTTTCAGCTACACGGCCAGCGACGGCAGCCTGGACTCGAACACAGCCACCGTCACCGTGACCGTCACCGCCGTCAATGATGCGCCGGTGGCCGGCGACGACATTGCCATCACGAACGAAGACACGCCGGTTACGGTCGATGTGCTCAGCAACGACAGCGACGTGGACGGCGACGCCCTCACCATCAGCGCTGTGGGCAGTCCCGCCCAGGGCACGACGGCCATCAGCGGCACGACGGTGGTGTACACGCCGACGGCGAACAGCAACGGCACGGACGTTTTCACTTACACGGTCAGCGACGGCAGCCTCACGGACACGGCGACCGTCACCGTCATCATTAATGCCGTCAACGATGCGCCGGTGGCCAGCGACGACACCGCCACCACGCCGGAAGATACGCCTGCCACGATCCCGGTGCTGGACAACGACAGCGATCCGGAGGGGGACAGCCTGGCGGTGGGGGCGTTGGGTAGCGCCGGGCATGGCAGGCTCAGCACCAATGGCGCCACCATCACCTACACGCCTGATCCTAATTTCAACGGCATCGACAGCTTCAGCTACACCCTCAGCGATGGTGGCCTGACGGATACCGCCACGGTGACGGTGACGGTGACCGCCGTGAATGATGCGCCAGACGTAGGCAACGACACGGCCACCACGGCCGAGGATACCGCCGTCACGATTCCCGTGTTGCTCAACGACACAGATGTCGAGGGCGATAGCCTCACGGTGACGGCGGTCAGTGCACCCCAGCACGGCCAGGCAACCATCACTGCTGCCAACACCATCATCTATACCCCTACTCTCAACTACAATGGCGACGACAGCTTCAGCACCACCATCAGTGACGGCAACGGCGGCACGGGCATCGCCAGGGTGGACGTAACCGTCACGCCGGTCAACGACGCCCCCATCGCCGAGGACGATGCTGCTGCCACCGCAGCCGAGATGGCCGTGGACATCGATGTGCTGGCCAATGACCACGATGTCGATGGCGACACGTTGTCGATAGCGCAGATCACGCAGGGCGGCCATGGCACGGTGTCACTCAACGGCGACGACACCGTCCGCTACCGGCCGGATATCGGTTTCAGCGGCATCGATAGTTTCAGCACCACCATCACTGACGGCCATGGCGGCAGCGATACAGCACCCGTCACGGTGATCGTCAGCGGTGCCTCCGCCGGCGTGGAAGCGACAGATGACATCGCCGCCACGCCCGAAGACACCGCCGTCTCGATCCTGGTGCTGGATAACGACAGCACAGTCGCCGGCACCCTCACCCTGATCAGTGTCGACCGCCCTGCTCATGGCGCCACCCAGATCGTCGGCGATGCCATCCTTTATACGCCCGATCCCGATTACTTCGGCGAAGACAGCTTCGGCTATATGGTCAGCGATGGTATTGCCAGCGCCGACTCGGCAACGGTCACGGTGCTGGTGGAGCCGGTCAACGACGCCCCGGTAGCCCTGGACGACGTGTCCACGCTGGCGGAAGATACGAGCGTTGATATTGCCGTGCTGGCGAATGACAGCGATGTGGATGGCGATGTCGTCAGCATCATCAGCCTGGGGCAGCCGGATCACGGGCGGGTGCAGATGTTGGCGGATGGTGCTATCCGCTACACCCCTGATGCCAATTATAACGGGTCCGACCGCTTCACATACACCATCGCCGATCCGTTCGCTGCCGAGGACACAGCCATCGTCTCCCTGACCGTCAACCCGGTCAATGACGCCTCAGTGGCCATAGATGACGCCGTCAGCACCGATGAAGACACGCCCATCGACATCCATGTGCTGGCCAATGACAGCGATGTAGAGGGAGACGCCATATCTGTGATCGCCGTCTCCCCGGCGCAGCACGGTACCGCCATTTTAGGGGGCGATGGCAGTATCCGCTATACCCCCGACCTGAATTACAACGGGTCCGATGGATTCACCTACACCATCAGCGACGGCCAGGGCGGCAGCGATGTCGGCAGTGTAACGATCACCATCAATCCCGTGGATGATCCGCCGGAAGGCGTGCGTGATGCCACTATTTTGCACACAACCGCCGCCCTCCTGGCGGTCGGCACGAACCTCCTGCAACAGACCGAAGCTGAGATCGATGTCCTGGCCAACGACGTCAATCCGGACCACGACCAACTGCAGGTGACCCGCGTGGGCCGCGCTCGTTTTGGCCGGGTGAGCATCGCCGCCAATGGCAAAGTCAAGTACACGCCCGATGCCGGTTTTGGCCTGGGCACCGACACCTTTACCTACACCGTGGGTGCCGTGGGCAAGGTCTTTGAGTCTGTGGACGCCATCCACGTCGTTCTCAATCCTCCGGTCGATGAGGTGATTGCCATTGACGACGCCGTCACCACGCTGGAAGACAAGTCCGTTACTTTCCCGATCATCAGCAACGACATCAACAACGCCACTGGCACCCAACTCTCTTTGATGGGCGTGGTTCCCGGCCAGGGCACGGTGGTTGTCAACCCGGACGATACCGTGACCTATTCGCCTCCCGCCAATCTCAATGGCACCGATGTCATCACCTACGTGGTCGGCAATGGCGCCACGGGGGCCGATACGGGCGTGGCGACGGTGACGATCACGCCGGTCAACGATCCTCCTGACGCCGTGGCGGACGGGGCGACCACCCCGGAAGACACGGCTGTGACCATCGATGTCCTGGCCAATGACACGGATGTCGATGGCGACGCCCTGAGCGTGGTGGAAGTGGGCCACCCACGGCATGGCACCGTGGAAATAAACCCCAACGGCAGCCTGAACTATCGCCCGGATTCGAGATTCTACGGTATCGACCGCTTCAGCTATATCGTGCGCGATGCCCAGGGAGCAGATGATATCGGCGTGGTGCTCGTCAGCGTCACCCCCATCAACAACTATCCCCAGGCCGCCATCGATCTCACGAGCACGCTCGAAGACACCCCCGTCATCATTCCCGTCCTACTCAACGACTTCGATCCCGACGATGACACCCTCTCAGTCATTGGCGTCAGCCAGGGGCACCATGGGACAGTCGTCATCGACGGCGACAATACCCTGACCTACACCCCGGCTCTGAACTTCGACGGCAGGGATAGCTTTAGCTATGAAGTCAGCGATGGCCAGCTATCTGACACCGCCGCCGTCGATGTCAGTGTGCAGGCTGTCAACGATCCCCCACAGGCCGGCGATGATCACGTCAATACCGCCGCCGACACCGCCCGGGACATCTTCATTCTGGCCAATGATACGGACGTGGAAGGGGACACCCTCTCGGTGGTGGCCCTGGGGACGCCAGCGCACGGCCAGGCCTTGCTGAACAATGATAGCAGCATCCGTTATACGCCGGATGCAGGCTTCACCGGCAGCGAGACCTTCACCTACACCATCAGCGATGGCCAATTAACCAGCACCGCCACGGTTGCGATTACTGTCGGCGGCACCAATCACATCCCCTCTGCCCTGGGGGATAGCGTCACCACGGATGAAGATACGCCCTTGACCGTGGCTGTTCTCAGCAACGACAGCGACCCCGATCACGATCCCTTGTTCGTCAGCGCCGTGGTTCAGCCCGGGCATGGCATCGTCAGTACGGATGGACGGGCCGTGGTATACCGCCCCTGGCTCAACTTCAATGGCAGCGACATCTTCACCTACACGTTGAGCGATGGGGATCTCACAGCCACTGCTGACGTCTTCGTCGACATTGTCCCGGTCAACGATCCGCCCACGGCGCGGGATGATCTCATCGTCGTCGAGCAAAACAGATCCCTGACGTTCGATGCCTTGACCAATGACAGTGATATCGATGGTGACCACGTCAACGTCAGTGCTGTGGGCGATGCCGGCCACGGCACGGTCATATTGCAGTCCAACACGCCCATACCGGTGCCGGAACGAAAGATTACGTACACGCCGGCAACTGATTTCATCGGCAGCGACAGCTTCGCCTACACCCTCACCGATGGCGCCCTCACCGCCACCGCCACCGTCAGCGTGCGCGTGGTGAGTTACGATGTGAACGACGATGGCGCCGTCGATGTAACCGATTTGATGTTGGTCGCCAGCCGCTGGCCCAGCCACTGCGGCGATGTAGGCTATGTTCCCGATTACGATTTTGACGGGAACTGCACCATCGATGTTAGCGATATCATGCGGGTATCGGCTGCCTGGAACCGGGCGCCATAACCTCGTGCCCCATGCTTACCTCATCCCCGACAATGCACTCGCACCAGCTTCCGTTCTTGCTGGCCCCAATACGCCAACTCAGACGTCCATCTACTCCTTCCGCTTCATTTCCCCCTTTTAGCCGGATTCACTCGACCCATGAGGTTACCCGTGATGATTGACTGGCGCCGCCTCTTCCCCTCATACACGTCCTGTTTCAAATTTGCAACTTCGATGGCAACATGGGCTCTACTGCTCGGCCTTCTCTTTGCCATCGATGGTGCGCGTGCGGCACCGGCAGCCTCGTTCCATACGCCACCCATTGCCCCCATCCCTGATATGGCGAAAACATCAAGCAGCCTTCCCTTCACCACGACCGTTTCGTCGCCGCTTTTCCTTCCTTATCTGCTCAATCAGCAGCTCACGCATGCGCAATTGCACCCCAGCCCCATCCTCTCAGCGCATAACCTGGCAAAAGGTGATTTTACTTTGGACATCGTCGTCCGGGATGTTCTCGAACTGAGCCAATTTGCCTTCTCCCTACACTACGATCCCAACATCGTGCAGGCGTTAGACGCGCATATCGGCCCCCTGTTGCTCGATACTGGCCGTAACGTGGCCCCGGTGGGCCCCTTCATTGATAACAGTGCCGGCGTGATTCATTTTAGTGCTGTGAGCTCTGGCGCCGCACCTGGAGCCAGTGGCACCGGCATTATCGCCACCATCGATTTCCGCCCCCAGCTTGTTGGCAAAAGCTGGTTGAGCTGGAGCGATGTGTCGATGATAAATACTTCCGCCCATGCCATTCCCGTCCAGACGCAGGTCGGCTCCATCGCCATCAGTTTCTTCCCTATCACCGCCACGCCCACACCGAGTCCCAGCCCGACGCCATCTGTTACGCCCACAGCAACCCCGACACCTGTCCTGACGCCGACGGCCACGCCCACAGCCACGCCGACTCCTACATCCACACCCACTCCTCTCCCTGGCGTGGGGCTGCTGCCGTCTCCCCTCCAATCCACCCACAGCCTGGGGGCAGGCGCCTTCACGCTTGATATCGAGACCCAAAACGTTCTTGATCTGGGGGCATTCCAATTCACGCTGCATTTTGATCCGGTTATATTGCAGTCACAGACAGCGTATCTTGGCCCGTTTCTGTCCTCGAGCGGGCGCACGGCATTGCCCCTGGCGCCCATCATCGACAACACCGCCGGCACCATCACCTTTGGTGGTTTCAGCTTTGGCAGTCAACCGGGGGCATCGGGTTCCGGGAGCATTGCTCACCTTGAGTTCCTGACTCTCCGCAACGGAGCTACCATCCTCACATGGAGTGATGACATCCTGACTGACACCCAGGCTAACGGCATTGCCCACACATCCCTTGAGGGAGAGATCATCATCACTCCCTGAGGTGGATCGGCTGGCGTCGCTAAGTAAGCGTCTAAAAATGTTTTGCTCTCGCTGACTGAAGTCAGGCTCTTCAGGCCTGCGGCCAGGAGTCGGCCTTCGCCGACTCTCCATGTGGCGAAGACCGGACGGCGCTGGCCGAGGGGACCCTTCACTCTGAAGCCTTTTATCTCCTTCATTCTTCCCACTTCTCTCTGTTCTGCCACTGAGCTGTGAGTGTGGCCCCGAGGAGGATGACGTAGCTGGATAGAAAGAACCACAGCACCAGGGCAATCACTGTGGAGATGGGGCCATACACAAGATTATAACCGGCTAAACCGCTGCCCAGATACCACGTGAAGGCCGAGGTCAGCGCCATCCACACGATGGCCGTGCTTACAGCACCGACCAGTGTGGCGCCCCAGCCGGGCTGCTGCCGCGGAATCCAGTGCAACAGAGCGCTGAACACCAGGACGATCAAGGCCAACGTCACCAGTTGATCGATGCCGCTGGCCATCAACTGCGACACGGCCGGCGGCAGGAAAGGCATTCGGGTGACGATATGGCTGAGAGACGTCAGCAGGGTGGCCAGGCTGAAGATAGGCGCCATGAACAGCACCATGAGCACACCCACACCCCGGCGACGCCACCACGAGCGTTTGTTTTCACTGCCGAAAATATGATTGATGCTGGCTTCGAGGGCGCCAAAAAAACCGGAGGCGGCCCATAACAGCGTCAACATGCCCAAGAAGCCGGTGGCTCCGCGGGCGGTAATGACTTGATCGATGACGGTACCCACCACGTCGCCGCGTGTGGGCAGCACGTGATTGATCTGCGCCATGATCTGCTGCTGCAGGGTATCGCTGCGCAGCACGAATCCTATGCCGCTGATGATGAGCAACACCAACGGAAAAAGCGAGAACAAGGCGTAGTACGCCAGGGCAGCAGCACGCACGCCAATTTCATGACGCAACACTGCGCGCATATAATTGCGCCCAAACGCAAGAAGGCGCTGCCAGATCGGTTGGGAGGAGAAATGGGGGCGCAAGGTGGGAAACTCCGTCATCTACCGGGGAAGCAAAGGAAAATTGGATCGCATAGCCTCCGGACTTTGACGAAACAGTCATCATTTGCTAGAATAACCATCGTTGTGCGCCCCCATCATCTAGAGGCCTAGGATGTCAGCCTTTCAAGCTGAATACAGGGGTTCGAACCCCCTTGGGGGCACAAGAGTTCCAGGCTCGGTCCGAGCCTGGAACTTTTTTTAGGCGCCAATCGTGTTAATTACACCTCTACCGGCGGCAAGGGTGTTTCGCTGGGGCTGGTCGTGACAGACGCATACACCTGGTTCCACACCTCAGCCTTGAAGATCAGGTACAGGCCCTGGATGAAAGTGAGTGGCAGGATCAGCAGGATGATGGTCGTGGGCAGGGCCCAGAGCAGGGTGGGGAGCCAGCTATGGGTGGACTGATAGATGAAGTAACCTGGCAGACCCGCCACTGCCGCCACCAGGGCAGCCAGCACCAACAGCAGGGGAATCAGCAGCAGGGTGAACAAGATGCCGACCCCCAACATCAACAGCCACATGATCAAAACGTCTTTGAGATGATTTCGTACAAGTTGCCAGCCTCTGTGTATGGCAGCGAAGGTCGGTCGGTCGTCGAGAACGGCGGCACGCCACCAGAATTGCTCCAGGATAGTAATTGCCATCGCCACGACCAGGATCAGGAACATCCAGCCGACGATGAGGCCGATGGCGCTGAACACCCCCACGCCCTTGACCCAATCGCTATGGGCTGTCACCAAAATCAGGGGCGATGCCGCCAGGGCCAGCAACAAGATGGCGAAGATTGTCAGGGGCAGGGTGATTACCAGATTCTGCAAGAACAGGCGCCAGGTGCGTCGATGCCAGCCTGCTCGGAAAGCCGCCCGCACGGTCGGGGATTGACCCTCGCGGCTCAGTTGCTGCAGGCTACGGTAAATGCCGGCTTGCAGCACATAGCGCACGATGGTGAAGGCAATGCCAAGGACAAGCAACAAACCACAGGCCAGGATAATCCATGGCAGCCACGACACCGGGTTAAAATTCATATTGGGGAAAGACTTGCCGCCTTCATGCCAATTGCTGCTGCGGCCCGGACCGCTGAAATAATTGCCGCCGGTGCTGCCGCCTCCCACCAGCGCCCACAGGAACCCCAGAATCCACAGAGCCCGATAGCGCAGGGTGGTCGATAGTGCTTTTTTGATGATCGAAATATGGTCCATGATTTTCTCCAGGGGAAGGAAGTGGGAAGGGGTTTAGAAAGTTGTCGGGGATCTGGCTTGTGTTTGCTTCGATAAGAGAATTCCCAGGAAGAGACTGAAGACCGCCAAGGTCAGGAGAATAACAAGCATGACCGGAAACAGTGCCGCCAGAGACGAAGTCAGTATTTGCCCCAGCAGGCTGTTTTCATACCAGATGCTGACGATCCCGGGCAGAACCGGCGGCCGGAAGGGTAGCCTCCACAGCGATCCCAGCCAGCCCACAAACGAAAACCCCAGCAGGCCACTGATCCCCAGCAGGGTGAGCATAAACAGCAGTCCATGGGTGAGGGCAGCGGTGAGGGGCATCAGTGCACCCCAAAGCCATCCCAGGCCCAGGCTGTTATCTTGTTTTCCCAGATGGTTCTGCACGTGGCGCCAGAAAGCAGGGCTCGATTGGGGCAGCACCAGGGGCGGGAGCGCCGCCAGCAGCGTCTGCACCTGGTGCTGGGCGGCCAGCTCTTGGCGGCAAACGGGGCACTGCTGCAGGTGGCCGAACAGTGCCTGGCGCTCGCCGGGCAGCAGGGCATTGTCGAGATAGGCTGTGAGTAAGGACTGTGGATGCGTTTTCATGGCACGGGAGCAGCTTTTGTAGAGTGGGTTAGAGCGGCGGCCAGACGTTTGCGTGCGTGGTAGATTCTTGACATAACTGTGCCCTGGGGAATGTCCAGCACGACGGCGATTTCCCGATAGCTCAGGCCTTCGAGTTCCCGCAGAATCAGGGCGCTGCGCATGGCTTCGGGCAGTTCCCGGATGGCCTGTTCGATGCTGACGATGGTTTCATGCCGCAGCATGACCTCTTCGGGCGTGGGAGCGTGGTAGGGGAGGGAGGGGGAGAGTTCGGCCTGGGGGCGTTGGCAGCGGATGACATCGATGGCCCGGTTGCGGGCGATGCGGCACAACCATGCTCGAAAACTGCCGCTTTGTGTGGGCTGAAATCGGTTCAGGTGTTGCCAGGCCTTGATGAATGTGTCCTGGGCAATGTCGTTGGCAGTCTCCACATCATCGCATACGCCGTAAGCCACGTGGATCACCAGGGCCTGATAATGCCGGACCAGACGACCATAGGCGTCCTGGTCCCCATGCTGAGCAGCCTGCAGCCAGCTAATTTCGATGTGGGGAGGAAGTTCTGTGTTTGGGGACACGGGTTTGGGGGTGAGAATGGGTGGTTCTCTTCAATCTTTAGAACGAGGTTTGTGCGCAGATTATTCATGCTGGCGCATGTGGCAAGGTTATTGTACACTGTTTGGGTACGGAACGCAGGCCCTTGTTTGCGCAGTTCACCATATCTTCAGGTATGCTTTCACGTCTTCATTACTGGACTTTGGCGTTTTTTCTTTTTGACACGAAATTTCACGAATTTCACGAAAAAATTGGCAAATAATTCGTCACATTCGGGTCAGTGGCGATACGCTCACCCTTTTCAATCCATTATGCCCCTCACATCTACTACACCCCGATCCATCTCTGGTTTGCGTTTGCTGTTGGTGTTGTTGTGCGCTGGCCTGCTGCTGGCACTGGCCCGGCCCGCCCCGGTTGCGGCCGAGGGCCTGCGGGCATCGGGCACACAGGTGCATGTGGTGCAGCGAGGCGAGACGTTATCGGCCATTGCTGTACGTTATGGTACCAGCGTGCAAACGTTGATGCGGTGGAACAGCCTGCGCAACGCCAATGTGATCTACGTGGGCCAGCGGCTGGTGGTGCGGCGAACCAGCGGTGGGCCAATAACGAGTGGTGGGGTACACGTGGTGCGGCGGGGTGAGACGCTGTCGGCCCTGGCGCGGCGCTACGTCACCACAGTGGCGGCCATCCGCGATGCCAACGGCTTGCGCAGCAATATGATCTATGTGGGTCAGCGCCTGCGGCTGCCCTCCTCCGCCGGCGGGGGAAGTCGGACGCCGTCAGGTGAGGCGATTCCCACGTACCACACGGTGCGGCGGGGCGATACCCTTGCCGGCATTGCCCGTCGCTACGGCACCACCATCAAGCGGCTGGCGACCCTGAATGGTATTTCCAACATCTCTTTGATCCGGGTGGGCCAGCGTCTGCTCATTCAGGGCAGCACCCCCCAAAAGGCCGCCCCCGTTCCTACCGGTAAGAAAAAAATCGTGGTGGATATTTCTCAGCAGCGGTGCTATCGTTACCAGGGCGGGCAGTTGCTCAATACCTGGTTATGTTCCACCGGTATGAAAAACGCCACCCGCACGGGCACATTTCGCGTGCAGAGCAAATTGCGCAAGGCCTACGGTTCTACCTGGAATATCTGGATGCCGTACTGGTTGGGCGTCTATTGGGCCGGCTCGGTGGAAAACGGCTTTCACGGCTTGCCGTGGCGTGCTGATACCGGCCGCAAGATCTGGGCGGGACTGGTGGGGCGCCCGGCCACCTTCGGCTGTATCATGCTCAAGGATGGGCCCATGAAGACACTTTGGGAGTGGGCCGACATTGGCACCACTGTGGTGATTCGACGCTGATTTTGCCGGGAAACCGGGATTTTAACTTTAGTCGGGGTGCACCGCTCCCTGTGCGGTTTCGGCGATGAGGTGATCGACCACGGCTCTCATATCCCCATCCGTGGCTTTGTACACACCTAACTGGCGGTCGGCGCTGGTACCGTGTTCGAGGATGTGATAAATAGGCTCGATAAACTCCCGGCTCCCCAATTGCTCGACATAAGGATCCACCAGGCGCAGGAGTTCCCGCACCAGCCAGCGGGCCGGCTTTTCCTGTTCTTTGCCCCAATCAATGAGATTGCCATCGATGCCATAACGGATGGCGCGCCAGCGGTTTTCTTCGATCAGGTCCCGTCGGTATACGCGGAAGGTAAGGTTGCGTTGACGCAGATCCCACAGCCAGGCGACAATGGCCTGTAACAGAGCGGCGATGGCGATGGCTTCGTCGATAGTGGTGCAGGCATCGCACATGCGGAACTCGAGCGTGGGAAATTGGGAATGCGGTCGCACATCCCACCATATCTTGCTGCCGTCGGGAATGCAGCCGGTATGAACCAGGCTGTTCACGAAGCCTTCGAAGGCGTGCCAATCGGGGAAGTAGTCCGGGAGTCCGGTGCGGGGGAGGTCCGAAAACAGCACGGCCCTGTAGGACTTCAGCCCGGTGTTGCGGCCCATCCAGAACGGCGACGAGGTGGCCAGTGCGGCGATGTGCGGCACCATGTAGCGCATGACGTTCATGCAATCGATGGCGAAGTCTCGGTCTTCGATGCCGATGTGGATGTGCATGCCAAAGATCAACAGGCGCCGGGCCAGCATTTGCAGCTCTTCCAGCAGGCCGTAGTAGCGCTCTTTAGGCGTGACTTCCTGCTTGATCCAGTGTGAGAAGGGATGGGTGCCGGCCGAGACGATCTTGAGCCCCTGTTGTTCGGCCAGATGCAGAATGCTGCCGCGTTGGTGCGTCAGTTCGTGATGCAGTTCGGCGATATTGGCGCAGACTTCTGTGCCCAGTTCCACCTGTGACTGTAAGAATTCCGGTTTGAGCTCCCGCTCGATCAGAAAGCTGCCCTCGTTAAGAAACTGTGTGATGTAAGACGTGAGTTCACGGGTTTCGGGATCGATGATCTGGTATTCTTCTTCGATGCCAATTGTTAACGCAGGTGCTTTGGCCAGCATAACGCACTCTCCGGGAGGCGGTGGGCGGATGTCTCAGGTAGGGTTATCTTTGAAAACGAGTGCGAAAGAGGTTGTATGCGTGGTCAATAATTCACCGTTACGCGCAATTTCCACCTGCAGGGTGTATTCGGCCCCGGGTTGGGGCTGGTGCAAGTGCATGGTCAGGGAGATGTAGGGATCCCGCCACTCGACGAGCAGCATTTCGGCTATCTCGTTGCCGGTGGCGTCGCTACAACTGAGGCGGATGTCGGGTGGCGTGGCAAAGTTGCTGAGTTGGATGCGCACCCAGATGCGCTGTAGATCGGGATAGGGAAGCACGGCGCTGCGCTCGATGTCGATGGTATCCGTATCAAAGCGCAGATTGATGCCTTTGCGCAGTGCCTCTTTGGCGGTATCGAGTTGACAAGAGCTCATGGTGTTTGGGGGTTGAGCGCGGGAGGGCAGGGTAGCGAGGGATGGGAGTCGAACCCACCGCGGACGCCTACGCGGCGCCCGCCACCGGTTTTGAAGACCGGGGCGCCCACCGGGACACATCCATCCCCATGGAGTGATGCGGCAATGGTACCTGCCCGGAGGCGATTGGTCAAGTTGCGTGGAGGGAGATAAGAGCAGGCCGGTTATGTGCGTCCTTCCGACTGCTTGGCGGCCAGATAGTCGGCCAAAAACGCCTGTCGGAAGTCGTCGAAGCTGCCAGCGGCGATGTGCAGGCGCAGCTCGGCCATCAGCCGTTGCAGGAAGCGCAGATTGTGCAGGGTGGTGAGCCGCAGTCCCAAAATCTCTTTGGCCCGGATGAGATGATGGACATACGCCGTGATAAAGTGGGTGCAGGTATAACAATCGCAACCGGCTTCCAGCGGTGCCGGATCGTCGGCAAAGCGGGCATTGCGCAGGTTCACACGTCCATGCCGGGTGAAGATGGCGCCATTGCGGGCGATGCGCGTGGGCAGCACGCAGTCGAACATATCCACCCCGCGGGCGACTGCTTCCACGATGTCATCCGGCGCCCCCACGCCCATGAGATAGCGGGGCCGGTCGGCAGGGATGGCCGGCATGAGCACGTCGAGCGTGCGATACATCTCGGCCTTGGTCTCTCCCACGGAAAGGCCACCGATGGCGTAGCCCGGTAAATCCAGGCGGGCCAGAAAGGCGGCGCTCTGCAGGCGCAGATCGGGGAAGATGCCGCCCTGGATGATGCCGAAAAGGGCTTGATCGTGCGGGCGCTGTTGATGGGCGGCACACCGTTCGGCCCAGATGTGGGTGCGTTGCAAGGCAGCTTCATTATAGGCCCGGTCGGTGGGTTCGGAGCACTCATCCAGGCACATGATGATGTCGGCCCCCAGTTTGGCCTCGATTTCCATCACTTTTTCGGGGGTAAAACGATGGCGACTGCCATCCAGGTGCGATTTGAAGGTGACGCCGTCGATATCCACCTGCCGCAAGTTGCTGAGCGAGAAGACCTGGAAGCCGCCGCTATCCGTGAGAATGGGACCATCCCAGCCCATGAAATTATGCAGGCCGCCGAAGCGCTGCACCCGGTCGGCGCCCGGTCGCAGGTAGAGATGGTAAGTGTTGGCCAGCACCAGTTCGGCCCCCAGATGCCGGACTTCAGCGGGCGTGAGGGTTTTGACCGTGGCCTGGGTGCCCACGGGAGCAAAAGCCGGCATGTGGATGTCGCCATGGGGGGTGCTGAAAACCCCCAATCGGGCCTGACCATCTTGTTTTTGCAGGGTATATCGAAAGTGTTTTGTCATGACATTGCCATGTGGGCCTGGATCGTGCTACCATGCCCCATGCTTCGAGTTGATTCTCTGGAAGATTTGTGATTTCGTTGCAAAGTACGCCAGCGATTGTATGCTGCTATGCCTCTAGCGTCAAATACTCATTCCCCCCACAAGCCTCCCTGGGCGATTTTGCTGCTGATTTTACTGGCTCTGAGCAGCATTGCTGCCGGGCCACCACAGTTGCGCAGTGGCCACACCCGACCCATTCGTCTGTCTCCGGCCACCATCCGCTCTCTGACAGAACTGCGCGCCGGCCCCCAGGTGGACGCCACAGCAGCCATCATCATGGACCGACGCAGCCAAACCATCTTGTGGAGCAAGAACGCAGATAAGGCGCTCCCCATGGCCAGCACCACCAAGTTGATGACGGCGTGGGTGGCCATGCAACATTTGCAGCCCGACGATATTGTAATTGTATCGCCCGCGGCTCTGGTGGGCAATGCCAGTATCGGCCTGACTACGGGCGAGCAAGTCAGCGTGCGCACCTTGTTGTACGGTGCTTTGCTGCCCTCGGGCAATGACGCTGCCACGCAACTCGCCATCTCGGCTGCGGGCAATGTGCCCACTTTTGTGCAGTGGATGAACGATCAGGCCCAGGCGTGGGGTTTGCGGAACACACATTTTGTGAACCCCCACGGCCTCGACGCTCCCGGCCATGTCAGCAGCGCCCGCGATCTGGCAGTGCTGGCCGATCACGTGTTGAATGACCCCGTTCTGGCGGAGATCGTGGGTACAGCAGCCATCAACATCGGCGGCTATGCCCTGCAATCCACGAATCAGCTTCTGTCCAGTTTTGACGGCGCCTACGGGGTGAAGACCGGTACCACCGACGCCGCCGGCGAGGTGCTGATCGAGGCGGCCCGGCGACCTGGTGGCGACGTGATCACCGTCGTGCTCCACAGTCCCAACCGTTTTGCCGAAACCCAACAGCTTCTCGATTTTTATTTCGACCATTGGCAGTGGATAGACGTCTATCTGCCTGCCAGTACTTTGAACACGGTCATGACCCCCGCCGGCGATCGTTTTGTGCTCAGTATTCCCCGACGGCCGTTGTTACTCGAGCGCTGGCAGGTGCCGCAGCTCCAATTCTATCGGGCGCTCAGTTTTGATGTCAACAGCCATCGCGCCGGCTTGCTGCAGGTCTGGCTGGGCGAGCAGAAGCTGCTGGAAACGCCCATCACTTTCCAACTATTGGCCAATCCCATCTCCCCGGCGCCGGTATCTCCCCAGGCGACTCCCACATCATACATCAAACCCTCTCCCCTCCCCTTGTCGACCGGCACCGCCGCCCCGCTTCCTTTGATGGATAAGAAATAATATGCGACTCAATAAATTTTTAGCTCATGCCGGCGTCAGCTCTCGTCGTGGCGCCGACCAACTCATCCAACAGGGCCGGGTGCAGGTCAACGGCCAGACCGTGTACACCATGGGCATCCAGATCGATCCTGAAAAAGATGTCGTGGCGTGCGACGGCAAGCGGGTGCAGGCGGCAACCGGCAGTCCCACGACGTTGTTGTTGAATAAGCCTGCCGGCTATCTTTCCACCCGCAGCGATCCGCAGGGCCGACGCACGATCTATGATCTGTTGCCCCTGCGTTACCACCCTCTGCACCCGGTGGGACGCCTGGATCTGGATAGCGAGGGCCTCATGCTGCTCAGCAATGATGGCGATCTGACCTATCGCCTCACGCAGGCCTCGCATCATCATCAGAAGGAATACTGGGTGCAGATCAAAGGCTGGGCGCCCGAACCGGCCCTGCGCAAGCTGCGTAAAGGCGTGGAGATCGAGTCGGGACTGGCACGGGCGCAGGTGAAGCGGTTGGCCAAAATCCCGGCCGAGCAACGATTCTGGCTGCAGCGGCAGCCAATGCTCCACACAAGTTGGCTGATCTTCGTGCTGGAAGAAGGCCGCAAACGCCAGATTCGCAGCATGTGCCGGGTGATCGATCTCGAAATTCGGCGCCTGGTGCGGGTGCGTATTGCCTCATTGCACATTGGCGACATGCGTCCGGGCGAATGGCGTCCCCTCAGCAAGCGCCAGTTGCGGGCTGTAGAGGCCATCAAAAGCGGCAAGCCCTGATTTTTCTTTAGCCCCCTCACCCCCCCTCTCCCCATCTCTCCCTCACTCCCCCACCCCGTCTCCAGCAATCACCATCGGAGGGTGACATGACATTCCACAGCGTTGCCTGGGTAGACAACGGCTTACGCTTGCTCGACCAGCGTGCTCTGCCCCAGCGACTGGTCTACAACGATTATCACAGCTATCATGAAGTCGCGCAGGCGATCCGCGAGATGGTGGTGCGGGGCGCGCCGGCCATTGGAGCCGCGGCGGCGTTTGGCATGGCCCTGGCAGCCGCCGCCGCACCAGAGGATGATCCGGAGCAGGCGTTGGCGCTGGTAGGCGAGGCGGCGGCTGTGCTGAAGGCGGCGCGGCCCACGGCGGTGAATTTATCGTGGGCCGTGGAGCGGATGTTGCGGCGTCTGCACGATCCGGCACTGGTGAGCGTGGCCGATTTGCGGCAGGCCGCCCTGGCCGAGGCGCAGGCCATCGCCGCCGAAGATGTGCGCATCAACCGCCAAATCGCGGTCAATGCGCTGTCTGTGGTGCCCGACGAGGCCGTGTTCATCCATCATTGCAACACCGGCAGCCTGGCTACCGTGGATTATGGTACGGCGTTGGGTGTGATTCGTATGGCCCACGAGCGCGGCAAAAAGGTGTTTGTGCTGGTCGATGAGACGCGCCCGCGGTTGCAGGGCGCCCGGCTCACGGCCTGGGAGCTGCAGCGATATGGCGTGCCCTTCAAGGTGATTGTAGATAGCGCTTCCGGCCATTTTATGCGCACGCTGGGCGTAGATCTGTGTGTGGTGGGGGCAGATCGTATTGCTGCTAATGGCGATACGGCCAACAAGATCGGCACGTACAATCTGGCCATTGTGGCCCACGAACATGGGGTGCCGTTTTATGTGGCGGCCCCCACGACCACACTCGACCTGAGCATCCCCGATGGCAGCCATATCGAGATTGAAGAGCGCCCGGCCCGCGAGATTACCCACGTGGGTGATTGTGCGATCACGCCGGCGGGCGCCGAGGTGGCCAATCCGGCCTTCGATGTGACCCCTGCCCGTTACATCACCGGCATACTCACCGAAGCCGGGATTGCCTACCCTCCCTTCGCCACCTCGTTAGCCCGGTTGCTGGCGCTCACCCAGGAGGCCGGGGCGCAGAAAGAAGCCGGGGGTCGCCGGGATTGATCTGATGACGCTGGTGGTGTACACTGATATCAGGTTTTTCTCCCCATGAAGCGTTATTTCATTCTCCGACCGGAGGCTGATTGTGTCGATATTTACTGATTTCTGCAAATGGTTGCAGCGTCTTTTTTTTAGCCCCAGTGCCGATGCCTTCCCGCCCAGTGATTCTGCACCCGAAAGCACGGCCACCTTGATGGAAGCGGAAAAAATGGCAAGTGAGCTGAGCGATTATCTGATCGGTGATCGGCTATTCCGTCAGATCGTGGTGGATACCCCGGCCGGTTTACGACAGCCCAAGATGACGTTGGGTGGGCTGGTGGAGCGCATGCAGGCGTTGGCGTCTGATCCGCAGTTGGGGCCGGGCGACCGCCGGCGGCTGCAGGCCGTGCAAGAAGCCTGGGAAACCGCGCGCCGACGCTATCCCGAGCAGGTGACCGAGAAATTGCAGCGTGAGATGAAGAGCTATCTGCACAACTGGCAATACTATCTCGATCAGCGGGCTCAGAATCCTGAGAAATGGAAAAACGATTATGCGTACGAGGCCAGAAATAAGCGCCGGGTGCAACTGGTGGCACGGTTATTGGGAGCGGATGCACCGGCTGGCATCCTGGACGATCTTGAGGCCATGGAACCGCACGACTAGTGCACGAGGGCGTTCCGCCGCTTGTCGCTCCTTCGCTTCACTCAGGACAGGCCTGCGGGGACAGGTCGCCGCGATAGCGAGCTACTGCTGACAAGATCGGTCGGCGTAGGAGCGTCCCCTGGCCATCGGCCCCCTAGCCCCGATTTCAATCAGCGGGGGACGGGCGCCGACCGCCCGGCGATTCATCGCCGGGCTACAAAACGGCGTCGGGTGAACCCGGCTTGGTC
>JAADGC010000053.1 GCA_013152585.1 Chloroflexota bacterium | reverse complement strand
AGGCAGGTCTTGCTGTAGTCTGCCACCACGTCCGGCCCGGCACGCACGCCTACGCCCAACGGCGGCACATTGCCCATGAGCGCCACACGATGCCCCATTTGAGCTTTGACGACGGCAATGTCCGCTTCGTGGGAGAAGTTGAAAACGTCGAAGTTCGCTTCCGTGAGGGCGGGGTAGAGATGGGCGCAGGGGGTATCGTTGTGATAAACACGGATGAGACCCTCGAATTCATCAAAAATGCGCTGTAGATGGGGGGCGACGAGCTCGTTGTAATGTTCGACCGAAATCATGCCCACGATGTCATCCAATAGCAGGATGCCTTCTGGCGCTTTCAGGCGTTTGAGCTGGGCGTGTAGCCAGTTGATGATAGTGGTGGTGATGGTTTCCAGAAATTGGCTGACCTCTTTGGGATGTGTGACCATGCCCATCATTAAATCGGTGACCCCCATGACCCAGGCTGCCGTGACCATGGGGCCGCGGGCGGCGACCATTTTGATGCCCAATCCTTCGGCCTGCAGGCGTGCTTCCGCATGTTCGTACCGGCGCAGCGCCAGGGGCATAAACCCGGCTTCTTCTACATCCGGTACGGGGGCTTGGGCCCAATGACTGATGTCGGTGATGAGGGGTTCGATAGAGGGAGGGCGGTTGGCGTGGAAGAGGACGCGGGCGCCAAAGGCGGACGGTTCGGCGGCCATGCCGTATTCGACCCAAAAGCCGGGAATCCAAACCGCATCAGGGAAGCGGTCGCGCAATCCGTGGTAGATTTCGTACCATTTGTCGGGAAGGAGGAAGAAGTCGAGGATGTGTGTGTCGGCATAACCGGGCAGCCAGGGGCTGTCTACAATAAAGGCAACGGGTGGCCGATCTGGCTCCTGCAGCCGGGCGGCTTGCTTGAAACGTTCCCAGGGTGTTGTCATTTTATCGTCTCCTTGTCGGTAGATATCGTAGCTGGAAACCGCACCTTGATCTCGGCCTCAACCTCCGAAGGGAACATGTCCTGGCCGTATAGCCGGCGCATAGCTTGAACAAGCTGGGCACGCTGCGGCGCCAACTCGTCTCGTCGTCCCGAAGGGCCAGCTTCCAGCATCATCCGCCGGGCATTGTGTTGTCCCAATCTGGCGCTAAGCCCGATCCGTTCCCAAATCGCCAGGTTGCGCCTGGGGTGCATTCCCTCCAGCCTGCTTACAGCCTGTTCAAAGCTCTGTAAAAGGTGACTTGGTTCGTGCCGTTCCACGAAACCATCCAGCAGCGCGTAAGCATCGAAGAAAGCAGCGGTTTCGTTGTCCGCCAGCCCAAAAAGATTCTGGCCGATCCCCTCCTTAAAGACCTGAACATGCGGTTGACGGGCATTCCAAAGGCACTCCGCACCCCAAACAAGCAGGGGCCAGGTGATGTCTGCGTGGGCCCGCCTGCCCAACGGCTCGATCCTCAACCGCGGATCGTAGCCCTCTTTCGTCACATTCACGTCTTGCCGGCGCAGCATGAACCGCCCGATTGTATTCCAGTTGGTGATCAGTGAACCTTCAGCGCCCTCTTCCCAGGTCATGCGGCTCATGTACTGGATGTTGAGCAGCCGGCGTTCGACATCCAGCCCGTAGACTTCGGGCAGGCCACAGTGCACGGATGAAGCCGTCATGACTCTCAGACCTTGCTGGCGTAAATGCTGCACCCATTTGGCGCTGGGCCCGACTTTGGCGCCATAATACCATTCGGCCGGGATGGCCTGTTGGGGGAGCTCGGCCAGGGCCTGGGGGAACTTGGCGAGTACGTCGGCCCAGTAGATGGGAATGCGTCCGGCATCGATTACATGCTGTAATACCTGCTGCATGAACGCTGTGTAGAGATGCGCTTTGCCTCTGGTTTTCGCCGCCATTTGGCAGCGAGGACATGAGGCCAGATGCCAAACCTCGTCGCCGCCGACATGGACATAGCGGCCGCTGTGGGCAGCCATCACGGCGTCGAGCAAGTCCAGGACAAATGGCAGGGCCTCCGGATTGAGAGGACAGATCTCGTCGATGAATATCTGACCGGCTTCGCCGGTTTCACACAGGGCGTGGTGGGTCGGGTGGTGAAGGATGTATTCGAGATGCCCCATGGTCTGTTGCAAGGGCACATATTCGATGCAGTGAGCGTTCGCCCATTCTTCTAACGCCCGGATTTCATCGAGGCTGTAGTGGCCCTCTGTGTCCCGCAACGGTTCGACATCGTGAGGAAAGGTGGATTCGTATTCCACCACCACGGCGTTGTAGCGGTAGTAGGCCAGGCGACTGATGATCTCTTTGAGCTTCCCGATGGTGAATTTCTGGGTGCGGAGATCGATGTATGCGCAGCGGAAGCACAGATCAGGCGCATCGGTGATCTCGATGGCAGGGAGATCGGCAGGCGTTTGCTCGATGATCTGACAAAGCGCGGTTGTGGCATACAACGCCCCCCGTTCGTCGCCGGCATGGATGTGAACGCCCTCTTGGGAGATGGATAATTCGAAGCTCTCTGGTTTCAGATGCGCGTCCTGTTTCCATATCACCGGCAAGCCCTGTTCGATCTGGAAGCCATGCTTTTTGAGCCAGCGCTGTAAAACTGCCGCCGCCTTTACGAACGGAGAGGGTGAATCAACATGCAGACCCAACGGCCGCGTGATGCCTTTGCCGGCGTTCTGGCGAACCTGCTGGGGGACAGGAAAGAGAACGAGACCCAAGTCGCTCAAGACTTCTGAACTCCTCATAGCGTCTCCTCACGCAATTCGAGCAGACGAGCGCCTGTGAAACCAAAGGGCACCAGGATAGAGTCATGCGTCCATTTCGCTTTGTTGGAAAAGCTATAGGGTCCGGTACAGTCGGGATCACCCCCGCTGCGATGGTGGGGTCCGAGCAGATTCCGCAACGTGCCCACCACCTCGATTTCGATCTGGTTCTCGCCCTCTCGCAATGCCTCTGTGACATCGACCTGAAGCGGTGGCCAGGCCATCGTGCCGACGCGGTTGTCGTTGACTCGGACATGGGCCACAGCGGCCTGTAGGCTCTCCACATCCAGCATGACCTTTCCCTTCATCGCAGAAAGCTGCACCGTCTGGGCCAATCTGACCCTACCGGCGAAAAAGGGCAGCCCTGCAGCCGTCAGATCTACGTCGCCATCGAGGCCCACCGATGCGGGCAGTGCCGCGATCTGAAACTCGGGGGCGTAGCGATCAAACCTCTGACCCTCAGCGCGATTCTCTTCCCGCACTCTTTCGGCCCTGACGCCGAAGTCTCCGATGATGGTGATGCTCTCTAACTCGGTTTCGTCATCAAAAACACCTGTCAGGATGATTTCATTCCGCCCGGGACGGATCACGTCCGGCACGGCGATTTTGCGGAAGGAGGTGTCGATCCACCACCCGGCCTCTTTTTGGTCGAGCAAACGGCCATTCCAGAAAATGCGGAACTGTGCCGGCGTCTCCACCACCAGGTGCACGGGGTGAGCGGGAACTTCGGCACAGTAAAAAGCGAAACGCAGGGCAAAGGGGGTTCCGGGGCCAGATGTTTTTACCTCTTTTTGGGCGGCAAGCACGTGCATTGGCGCACTCCAGGCGCGCTGGCCGATTTTCAGTTGGGTCATGTCCAACATGAGGGCATTCGGGCAGTCCAGGCTGAGTCGCCAGGGTTTGCTCAGGCGTGTTTCGTTCAGCACATCGGAGCGGACAAACGCTAGCGGGGTGGCGAAATGGCGCCGTGAATCAGCCCCAGCGCCTTTTTCTTCATCACAGACCAAGAGATACGAATCTGCCAGGGCGAAATCAAGCGTGATCTCGGTGACGTCGCCATGGTAGGCGCCGGGCAGGGGTCGAGTGCCGCCGGTGGCCGCATCCCAGACCTCCACGCCTCTCTTGCCACGAAGTTGAACCGTAGCCAGGCCCCCCTTCTCCCCGTCGATGTTGGCGCAGAAGTACCAATCGGTCTTATGCTGGCGGCGGTGATGCACCCAGATGTGAGGCTGATCGACGATGCGGACATCGAAGGGCAGGCAGCGGTCGAGGGCGGCTGGCAAAGCGCTCAGCGTGAGCGTTTGCGTTTCTGGTGGCAGCGGCGCCTGCTCCCCCCTACGTCCTTCCACCAGATGGGGCGTTGGCTCCAGCGCCAAAACAACGCCGCCGGCAGCGGCAAACTCGTGCAGCAGTTGCACCGTGCTGGCGGCTAACGATATCCCCGGAGGCACGATGACCACCCGGTAACAGATGACGCCGACTTGGAGCAGCGGCTGCAACTCGCCGTCGGGCGCTGTCTCCGTGCGCACCTCGGCGTGCTTCGCCATCAGCATCTCGTCCCCGAAATGGAAGTCGCGTTGGTTTTGCAGCAAAATCAGCCCCAGGTCGTTGAGTGCTTGATCGAGTTGATCGACGGCATAGCTGGCATGGGGGCGGTATGAGATCCAAGCGCTCCCCATGGGATGGATGACCAATGTGTCGACCACCCGTTGTCCCTGGCTCATGGCATAACTGAGGCGAGCAAAGTAGTCGGCAAGAGGCTTGTTATCGGGCCACCACGGTTGCTGGTAGAACAGGTTAGGTGGGTAGTCTCGTTTACGGAAGCTTCGCATCGAATACAATGACAGGTGCGTGTTGAGCAGATTGATGCCCATCACACAGGCCCAATCCCCCAGCTTCTTGTGTCCGGCGGGGGTAAAACCCTGGCCAGTGCACCCGTAGTTTTCACATAGGGCCCGCTGTTTGTCAAGCTGACAGACCACGCTGTCCAGTTGCTTCATGGCCAGCACGGTGCCCGCCCAGCGATTGAGCGCCCGCCCCAGGTTATCCACACCCGGAATGTGCATGCTTTCGTAATGCGGCATGGCAGCACCGATCCAGCGGATTTGGCTCAGCAGCGTATCCTCGCCCATGGTGTGGCCGGTGTAAGCAAGGTTGTGTGAGTCGCACCAGGCGTACACCTGTGCGGAGAAGCTATCCACGAATCGCTGCGTCACCGTGCGCCAAAAGTGATAGCGCACCTCCTGAAAACTGCGATGCGCCTCCTGCCCGGCGCTATCGACATCGAAAAACAAAGAGGGCAGACGCTGAATCAGATCGTACCCATTTTGATCCTGAAAGTATGTGTCAAAGTCCTTGCTCCAGGGGATCGACATGATCGGCAGGTCTCGTGACCACGGCACCGAGGGATGGAAGTGGATGCAAGGTTCGTCGCTGAAGATGCCCGGGATGACATCCCCAAAGGCATCTGCAAACTCACGAGCGTAGACTTCGTGTGTGGTCTCCAGGAAATAGCGTACGGCGTCGGGATTGAGCAGGTCGAGATAGGTGTAGCCATTAAAGCGGGGATTGCCGAGGGGGGCGGTGCGCACATAAAACTGGATCAGTCTGTCGTCCTCGCTATCCATCTCAGGCATCTCTGTCCGCTCTAACGGGCGCATATCGCACAGCCGGCCGTGTTCCTCACGGGCGACAAAGGCTGCTACGCGCTCGCTGATAAGCGCAGGTTTGTTATCCACTTTGCAGACCAGGGCCTTCATGCGGTGTTCGGGTTCCGGTGCCACGCTGAGGCCGCCGGCAAAGCCACTGGGCCAGCGATCCTCGTCGTAAAGCCAGGCGCTCAGGCCCCGCTTCTTCGCTTCTTCCACACAAACCCGCACACACGCCATCCACTTCGATCCCAAATAGCTCGTGCGCAAGCCCTCCCGGGCGTGCATGAAGAAGCCACCCAATCCGGCGTCGTCCATCGATGCCACTTGCCGGCGCAATTCATTTGCGTCCAGCTCGTCGTTCCAGGCCCAGAATGTGATCTCCCGGTAGACTTTGTTTGGATTGAGGAATGATTCGTAGTTCATTGTGGAAATTCAGTCCATCAACTGGCGCAGGGCATCAAGACACGCTTCAAGACGCTGGCTCGTGTCGATCTCGATAAAGCCTTCCGGGGAAGCTGGCTCTTCAAAGGCAGCACAAATACGCTCGTAAAGGGTATCCAGCGTGATGTCGATCTTGGCGCCGCTTCGTTGACCCTTGCCGATTTCCTCGACCCGGTCCTGGTGTCGCTGTTGCAGCACTTCCGCGTCATTGCACCGGCACCAGACCGGAATGACACTGTACCCTTGCTTCCGGCACCAGCGCATGAGTTCATTGCGCGGTGCAGCTTGCATGGTACCCAGTTCGATAAAAAAATACTCGTTGGTTGATTGTTGGATGATGTCCCGTATGTGTGCGACCAGGCGAGGACCTTCCTGCAACCATCTGTTCAGGCTGCTCTGGGAGGGGGGCACAGTGCGCGTGAAAATGGCGTCAGCGAAAATAGCCTCTCCTGGATAAGTCTCCAGCAGACGCTGGATGAGGGTCGTCTTGCCGGTGTAAGGAAGACCGATGAATAGGATGGCGGTTTTGGCCCTAACGCTCACTAAACCGTCCTCTTCAGGAGAACATCCGGGTTCTGCATGATCTCGTCCATTTTACCGAGAAAACGGCCGATGGGCTCGGCATCCACCACCCGGTGATCGGAGCTGACACAGAAATAGGACATCGTGCGGATGACGATTTCTCCATCTACGACAACAGGGCGTTGGCGACCTCGGCCCACGCCCAATGCCCCTACCTGGGGCGGGTAAAGCAGGGCCTGGAAGAAATCGATGCCCAGGGGCCCGGCATTGGAGATGGTAAACGTGCCGCCTTCCATCTCAGCGGAGGTCAGGCCACCGGAGCGGGCGCGCTGCGTGAGGTCATTGAGTTCTGTGGCGATTTCGATTAGCGTTTTTTTATTTGCCTCACGAATGACGGGAACGACGATGCCATCCTCGACGGCTATCACCACACCGATATGGGCGTTGTCGTCCAACCAGATGGCGTCGTCGTGCAGGCGGGCATTGAGGATCGGCGCTGCTGCCAAGGCCATGGCCACGGCTTTCACCAGGAGGGTCGTGAACGTAGGCGGTTTGTCCCCTGTCCAGTCGGGTGCCGTCAGGCTATGCCGGAATCGCAGCACCTGGCTAATGTCAGTCTCCCGGCACAGAGCCGCTTGTGGCGCCTGGATGCTTTGCAGCGTGCGCCGGGCAATGGCCTTACGCATGGGGCTCAGAGGAATGGACTTAGCGCCCGGCGGCGTAGATTGCGCCGTCTCGATGGCTCGCAACACATCCTTGCGCTCGATGCGACCTCGCGGCCCGCTGCCTTCCAGGCTTTGCCAGTCGATGCCTTTGTCCTCGGCCATACGTCGCGCTGCCGGAGAGATGTTCACCCGCCGGGGCTTGGGCGCCGGCGGTGGTGGAGCAGAAGTCACGGCAGGTGGGGGCTCGGCGGCGGGGGGCGGCGAGCTTTGCGCCAGGAGCGCTGCGACGGCGGCGGCATCTTCATCAGGGCTGGCGATCACGGCCAGCACGGCTCCCACAGCCGCCGTCTCACCTTCCGCCACGACGATAGCCTTGAGGATTCCCGCTGCCGGGGCCGTCACTTCATTGTCGACCTTCTCCGACTCCACGATCAGGATGGGGTCGTCGACCACGATCTCGTCGCCTTCCTTTTTTAGCCATTCCACGATCCGGCCTTCTTCCATGATCATGCCCCAGCGAGGCATGGTGATAGCGGTTGCCATTGCTTACTCCTCCTGTCCCAGAGAGCGCAGAACTGCTCGGACGATGTCGTCTTCGCTGGGAATGCACGCCGCTTCCAACACCGGGCTGTAAGGCAGCGGTGCGCTGATGGTTCCCAGGCGCTGCACCGGCGCGTCCAGCGTGTCGAACCACTCCTCAGCGGCAATGGCGGTCAGTTCTGCTCCGAATCCGCCCCGCCGCCGCCCTTCTTCTACCACCACCAGATGGTAGGTTTTTTGCAGTGACTTGAAAATAGTTTCCTTGTCGAGTGGCACCAGCGTGCGGGGATCGATAACCTCGACTTCGATGCCTTGCTGGCTGAGTCTTTCAGCCGCGCTCAATGCTTTTTGAACGGTCGCAGAGAGTGCCACCAGCGTGACATCTTTCCCTTCACGCTTGATGTCCGCCTGTCCCAGGGGGATGAGATACTCTTCCTCCGGAACATGACCCCGCTGTGTGAGCAACCGCCGGTGTTCGAAGAAGAGCACGGGGTTGTCGTCACGGATAGCGGATTTCAGCAGACCTTTGGCGTCGTAAGGCGTGGAGGGCACGGCTACTTTCAATCCCGGGGGCAGGATGAAGGCGGCTTCCAAGCTCTGCGAATGGCCATATCCCGCCCCACCCCGGGCGCCACTGGGGGTCTCGATGACCATAGGCACTTTGAGGGCGCCGTCGCTGAGGTAATGCCATTGTCCCGCTTGATTGGCCGTTATTTCCATGGCCAGATAATTGAAATCGCCAAACATGATCTGAACCACCGGTCGCAGGCCGGTCATGGCGGCACCCACAGCCGCACCGACAGATGCCGATTCGCATATCGGTGTATTGATAACCCGATCCTCACCAAATTCACCGACGAGCTTCGACGTGGTGCCGAAGATCCCCGCCCGCACATCCTGGCCCAGGATGAAGACGCGTTCGTCCCGCCGCATTTCTTCCTGAAACGCCTCGCGCACGGCTTGAATAAACGTGATCCTACGATGACTCATGACTTATCCCCCCCTTGAGCATAGATATTTTCGGTAACTGTCGCCGGATCGGGATAAGGGCTTTCTTCTGCAAATTGTACAGCCGCTTCAATCTCAGCTTCGATTGTTTCCCGCATAGCTTGTTCATCCGTCTCAGCCCAGAAGCCCTCGGCCATCATCCTGTCTCGACAACGGTCGATGGGGTCTTTCTTCTCCCACGCCGCGATCTCTTCCCGGGGCTGATAGCCGCCGGGGTCGCCGGTGTAATGCGTGCCGCGGCGATAGGTCTTAAACTCCAGCAGCATCGGCCCTTCGCCGTTACGCGCCCGTGAGACGGCCCGCTCCGTGGCGTCGTAAACAAGCGTGATGTCATTGCCGTCCACGATCTCATAAGGAACGCCGTAACCGCCGGCCCTGGGGGCGATGTCTTCCGTGGCCACGACATTGCGGTAGTGGGCCAGCTCTACATATTGATTGTTGTTGCAGACGAAAACCAGCGGCAGTTGCCAGAGGGATGCCATCTCCAAAGCCGGGCCGAAATCAGCCTGCCCGGCCGTGCCTTCGCCAAAGAGATTGACCGTCACCTGCCCGCTACGGCGCAGCTTGCTGGAAAGCGCGGCGCCGACGGACATGCCAAACTCGCTCCCCAGGCTGCTGGGCAGCGGCATAATCCCGACATCCACTTTGAGCAAGTGCTGCCCCAGCCGGCCCCGGCTGAGCGAAGTCGCCTTCCCATAATATTCGCATAATATCTCTGCCGGTGCCATGCCTTTGCCGATGTACTCGGCGAAGCCGCGGTGCGTGCCGAAGAGATAGTCATCAGACCGCAGTGGCCCGCAGATACCGACGCCAACCGCCTCCTGGCCGGTGCCGAAGTGGCCGGAACAGGGAATGCGAGCGGCGGTCACAAGTCGTTCCACTCGTTTTTCCAACAATCGCACTGTGACCATGTTGCGATACAGTTCTTTCAAGGTGTCATTGTCAAGCGCCATACTTTTCTCCGCTTAGGATTCAATCCAGATGGGGCTGGCCCAGGCCATCTCGCCATCTTGCTGTGTAACCCGTACATAGTAAAAGGTGAATGGTTTTTCGCTCCAGCGTGCCGGCGGGAGGTTGATACTCGAAAGCTCAGTCTGATCTTTCCAGACAAAGGCGGCGCCGAGTCCACGACCGGCCCGGGTATAGACATCCTGGTTATTTCGCACGATTTCGATTTTTTCGATCTCGGCCGTGCCGTGCACTTCCACCCCAAGCCGTCTCTCGTTTTCCAGCCGGGGATCATCCCCCAGGGCAAGGATCGACCCCATATCATGGTCGTTGAGAGTGAAACGCACGATCATTCTGGCGCCGGTCGTGGCGTAAATGCGTCTCTGCCACAGCGCTTCCCAGATGGATGCCCTGCTCTTTTCGCGCCCCCAAACGGCCATCAAACCGGCTTTGTAGCGAAACGGCGGCCAACCGATACGAATGTTGTCGCCGGGATGACCATAGTGATCATCCCCACCGCCGCTGAATCCCACCCGCCAGCCCAACTCTAGCGCTTTCTGCACAAAGCCCGCCGGCACCTCGCCGGCATCGGCCGGGGGGTTATCAAGTTTCCGGGCGGGCCGGAGGGGATAGGGGTTGCCATCGTTCACACTGCGTTCGGAACTGCCCCAACAGGAGTAAATCTCCACCAGGCGTTCCTTTTCAGGATCGTGATCCTGCCAGTCGCAGTGATTGCCGTTGCTGGCCGGGTGGTGGGGAATGATGATCGCGGTCTCATCCTGCAACGCGCGGAAGAGGTCGGTGGGATGGGGGTAATCGGCTTCTTCGGAGCGGTAAATAGGGCGGTTATCATGCAGGTAATAAACGTTGCGGTCGCCGTATCCTTTGCGCAACCATTTGGCCCATTCGTAGCCCAAAAAAGTGATGAAATGGCCAGGCTGGTGGTAGCGCTCGGTCAGTTTCTGCGTCAACTGCCAGAATGTGTCTGGCGTTTCGGAGACATGATCATGGTCGGAAACCGCGCCGAAATCCAGACCGGCTTCTTCTTGCATGGTGTGAAAGTAGTGCTCGAGACTGCCCGATCCGTCGGAGAGCTCGGTGTGGGCGTGGATCATCCCCCACAAGGGGCGAAGGGGCGGGGGCGTTTGGGAACAGGTGATGGGGTTGGATGTGGCGCTCAGCCCCGTGTCGCGCTCCGCAACCTCGAGACGATACACGCCCCCGGCCGGCAAGACGATGTTTTCCAGCCAACAACAGGTCGAATCTGCACTCTCTTTGGGCGCTGCTGCAACTTTTTTGCCGTTCAGGCGCAGCGTCAAATCGCTAACCGCTTCGTAGGAGACGTTGCCCCGGCGATCTTCGGGCCGGATCAACAAACGCACTTTTTCGCCTGTTGTGACAAAGGAGGGGGCGATGACCCGGAGATGATGTTTTTTGTTGCCGGTGATGTGGATCAAACAGGCGCTCAACACTCGCCGGCCGGGATCATGTCTGATGCCAGGCGTCTTGGGTTGGGGGGTGTGGTCGGGGAGAAACAAAAGGAAGAACTTGTTTTCCAGGGCATATTCGGGAGCGATGGCCCCCATCGTCCCGCCCAGAGATACTTCGATGCCTGCTCCGGCGGGGATCCCCCCCTCTGGCGCCCGGAAGTAGAAACTGCCGGCATCCTTTGGCGCCGGATCCAGCGTCAACACCCTATCCCCGATTTTGCAGCACACAAAGCCTTCGCCCGCTGGATCGGCGCCCTGCAAACCCGGCCAGACCAGCTTATTAAAGCGTCCGCCATGAAACTGCACGCCGACCTGCTGTCCGGCCTCCACCCTCTCTGCTAACTCAAACAGCAACTGCCAACGGCCGCATTCGCCAGCCCTGGCCTGGGGGGGCTCGGCAGTGCCCAGGGGAACGTTGTCAGGTACGCGGAGGGGGCGTTTGAAGTCCTTCATGCTGTCTGACCTTCCCTGTTCTCTTGCATGAGATAGGCGACGATCGGATTCGCTTCTCCTGCCGCCAGGTGCGGGCGGAAAAGCATGACGCCATCTGCGCCCTGGCGGGCGGTGCGCAGACAGCCCTTGAAAGTCTTTAATGTCGGTGGGGTGGGATGCCAGGTAGTGGCGCGGGCGTAGACCCCGGCGATGATAGGAAAGCGGCCGGCGACAATTGTCTTGTTGGCCCACAACCATTCTTTCATACCCAATCGTATATCGAGATTGCTCCACCACAGCATCACGCCGTCGAACAGTTCGATGTAGTTCTGCAGTAAGGTGGGGGTGACGCCGTAGATGGTGGGGCAAAATGCGATATCGTCCCGGCTTTGGTGCAGCGCTTTGATCATTTGTGCGACATACGCAGGAGTCAAGAGTTCGAAGTTTTCTTCGCGATCAAAGTCGTCGATGCTGACGCATTCGAGGTTGGGGTGCGCGGCGGCGAGCTGGCCGAAGGCGTCGAACCAGGCCAGGTAATCTGAGCCGAAGGGGGATGACCAGTCCCGATATTCGGGCCCGAAGGGCGTATTAGCCCCCCCTTGCCAGGGCGACAACACAGTAATCCAGACTTTCAATCCGGCTTGTTCAGCCAGCGGCAGGAAACGGATACAGTCATCCCAATCAAATTTGTTTCGGGAGATAAAGAAGTTAAAGGTCGAGATGCCCAGTGAACGTAAGACCTCGATCTGTCGCTTTGTATCTAAACGGCCATCTTCTCCGGGGATGAGACGCCCCCAGGTGCCATACGTGCCGCGCAACAAGGCCTGCCGTCGCGCTCTTTGGGAATGAGTATCCATAACAATGTTTTCCTCGTTCAGGCTATTATAGCTTGATCGCTCCGGAGGTCATGCCTTCGATGAATGGCTTGGTAAAGATGATGAAGAGAATGAGGAGCGGCAGGCTGGCCAGCACATATCCTGCCATCATGATGCCCCATTGGGCGCCGCCTGATGAGGCCAGTTGGTAAAGGGCCAGGGTAAGAGTGCGCAAATCGGGATTGTCCAGGGTCACCAATGGCCATACAAAGTCGTTCCAGATCACGAGCAAACCCAGTAGCGATAGGGTGGCGATGATGGGCTTTGACATGGGTAAAACCATGCTCCAGTAGATGCGGAAATTGTTGGCGCCTTCGAGGCGCGCAGACTCCAGCACTTCTTTAGGCAGGCCGCGGAAAAACGTTCGCATGACAAAGATATTGAACACTTGTCTTTGGGCAATATAGGGTAAAATCAAGGCCCAGTACGTATTGATAAGCTTGAGATCGACGATGATCAGATAGCGGGGCACAAGGGTAAGGATAGTTGGCACCATCAATAAGATGGTCAATCCCCAAAAAAGAATATCTCGGCCGGGAAACTCAAATAAGGCAAAAATATAGGCTGCCAGCGAGGACAGGAAAATGCTGAACACGATGGATGTCCCGGCCACAAAAATTGTGTTAAGCGCCGGTCTCCAGATGATCTTCATGGCAAAACCATAATTTGTTTGCAAATGGAAGGGTCTGGTGATGCCGAGCGGGTTCACAGCAAACTGCGCCGAGTTCTTGGTTGAGACGTTCAGCATCAGGATAAGGGGGGCAAAGGTTATGATGGTGACGACGATCAGGAAGAGGTACAGCATCCAATCTGAGCGTAGTTGTTTCCAGGTGGGGAGTATGGTCATTTCAGTTCTTCCTCATCTTACTGTGAAAAGCCTTCATCGTCAGATCGCTTGAGTCGCTCTACTGCCAGGCTAAAGACCAGAATGACGATGAAGAGAATGACGCCTACGGCGCTGGCTTTGCCGAAATCTTTGGCGCCCTCGCTGGCTCTGGCCCCAAACGCCTGGTGGTAGAGATACAGACCAGGCACCAAACTGGCATTGATCGGACCGCCGTCTGTGAGGACGAGAATGCCGAAGAAGCCCTGGATTTGGTAGATGATAATGAGGATCATCGTTAACTTGATCTGGCCCCAGAGCAAGGGCAGGTCGATGGAAAAGAAGCGGCGCAAACGCGAGGCCCCATCGACGATGGAGGCGTCGATCACCTCGGTGGGAATACCCAATAGGCCGGCGAGATAAACCAGCATCCATATGCCGCCGACCCAGGGCACGCCTGTAAACATCAGGGCCGGCTTGACCAGGGTGGGATTGGCCAACCAGGTTTGGGTGGGTAGTCCCAGGCCCTTCATCATGATGTTAGCCGCGCCGCCGATAGGATGGTAGATATATTGCCAGATGAGAAGAAGCACCAGGGCCGGGATGATGGCCGGCACGATAAGCATGAACCGCCAGGATGCCTGGTGTTGGCGGTTGTGTAAATTGTAGATCGCTTCGGCAGCAATAATGGGCCCAAACAGGGGCAGCGTGAGCTCAAAGGCCAGGAAAATAGCCATGTTCTTCAGAGATATATGGAATTCAGGATCTGCCAGAACAAACTTGTACTGATTGAGGCCGACAAAACGATTGATGCTGTAGCCGTCATAGATAAAAAAGGAACGATAGAAGGCCTGAATCGCAGGCCAGTAGACAAAGACCAGCAAGAGCGATATGGACGGAAGCAGGAAGAGATAAAGATAGCGGGCGCGCCAGATTCGAATCCACAGTGACTTCCTGGCAACCCGTTTCTTATGAAGTTGCTGAGCAGATGCGCCTGCCGTCATAATGGTTCCCCCACATAGGTTGCGAAAGGGTGGAGTTAAGTCATCCACCCTTTCGCTGATTGTGGCGAAGCGCGTTTTCTATCCGAGATACTGAACTCGAACAGGTATGGCGCCATGCCGGGTGTTATTACTGAGGCGGATTGCAGACGTCCGAACCGATCAGTTTGATGGCTGCATCAGCCCAAGGCTTGCTCTTTTCGGCCAGGGCCTGATTGATCCAATTCGTGCTGTACTGGTTCATGGCAGCCGTCCACTCGTCGACGGTGGTGATCTGTCCCACAGCCAGAGGCTCGACCACATTGGTCATCCAGGAACTGCGATCCGGCCCATACCAGGCCCAACCCCCCATCTGGTCGGCAAAGCCGCCCTTACCCTGACCCTCGAGCATCGTCAGAATCCGCTGGTCAGACACGGCGCTGGCAGCAAACTTATTCGATGGTGGTGCATAGAGCAGGTCGACGAAGAGCTTTTGCTGTTCTGAGGCGCCGGCGAACATCATGAAGTCGATGGCCAAATCTTCGATATCATCCTTGTTGGCGCGTACGTCTTTCGAGGGGATGGCCCAGGGATAGCCCCAACCGCCATCTTCGACGACGTCGGCAGCATTGGCCGCCATGTCGGCCGACCACCATTGATTCTCGGTAATCGGTGGGGACAGGAACACACCCATGTCGAAGTCGATCAATCCTTGAGCCTTCGCTTCATCGAAATCGCTGATTGTATCGGTGAAGGCGTACATGATAGCAGACTGTTGATTGAAGAACATCTCCTGCACTTGCGAGCCCGTTAAAGCGTTCCACCCAGGGGGGAATTGCTCTGCGAAGTCAACGAACCATTTGGCAACGGCTTCATTGACGGGATCGCTCCAGGGAAAATCGCCATTGCAGTAAGCAGCGACACGATACTGCCAGGGCGGGGCGCCCTGCGCGTGCACACCGTATTGCTCTTCGACCGCCTGTTCTTTGGCGTCAGCGACAGCGTTGTGAACGCGCCACCAGAAGTGACTCACCGCAAACGCGGACCCGTCCAGCGTAAACGGCACCTCGTAGCCACGCTCTTTCAAGGTAACAATCAGGGAATATAATTCATCCCAGGTCGTGGGTGGCTCCAGGCCTTCTTTGGCAAAGATGTCCTTGTTGTACAGGAAGCCGGCTGCCGCCAGTTGCGGTGGCCAGAAGTAGATACCATCGAGGCCCCACGTCTTCTGACGCAGTTTGGGCGCTTTGGGATATTCGTCGCCCCAGATATTGCCTGTATATGGATTCTTCGTTTTGAGATAGGGAGTGATGTTGATGAACGGGGTGTTGCCATCAGCCTCTTGCGCCGTCGTCACCCGCGTAAACATGACCATGATGTCTGGCATGGTGCTGGCGGCGATATGCGTATCCATCCAGGGATAGAGATCTGTAAAGCGCTTATTGGGCAGGTAGTTGAGTTTGATCTCGACGTTGGGATGAACCAGTCGATAACGGTCAGTGATGGTGTTGAGGATCAATTCGTAGTTGCCCGGACTGCCATCTGGCTTGGGGGCCACAGCCGGGGCGGCAATGGTCAACGTGCCCGAGAGTTCAGGTTCTGGCGTAGCCGTGACGACCACTTCGACCTGTTGCTGAACTGTTTCTTTGACAACCACGGTCTCTTTGACAACCACGGTCTCCTTGACGACAACCGTCTCCTTGACTTTAACAGTCTCCTTGACGACCTTCGGTTCCGTAGCAGGCGCAGCGCATGCAGCAACTGCAACCCCCAGGATTACCAGAACAAATGCTAGCGAGATTAATCTTCTCATTTTTTCGCCTCCGCAGGAGCAGATAAAAACAAGTACGATGGCAATCGTTCATTTATGAGGCTATATGGGGTACATACAACCATGGCCATAAGTGCTGTTGCATCTTTCTTGTCTTTAATGCAGATGAGGATGTAATATTGAAGTGATCTCAGAGTATTGGGAGGCCGACGAAGCGCCCAATACCTGCTACCAGACAGGGTAAGATCCTCGCTTACCCTGTCTGATCTTTATCCGACGAGGTGCATACATCTGGTAATCGTCAGTTCACCTCCATTTTCAAGTTGTTGCGCCACATGATTCGCGGATGATTAGTGTACACGGGAGCTTAACGTGTTCGCTTTCTGTGCGTTCCCCTGCGATTTTACCCAACACCATTTCAACGGCGCACTTACCCGCTGCGAGAACGGGTAGGCGAACCGTTGTCAAGGCCGGATGCAAGAAAGGGCTGAAATGCTGATCATCAAATCCGATGACGGCTACATCGTAGGGGACGCGTAATTGGGCCTGCTGAATTGCTTTCATCACCACAGCAGCAACGATATCATCGCTGGCGATGATCGCCGTTGGTCGTGGTGACAAATCAAGTAATTCAAGAGTTGATTGCTGCCATTGTTCGGGAGACACCGTATAGTCTCCAGGTTTTACATAATCTTCACGATAAGTCAATCCGTGTCGTTCAAGAGCTCTTCGGTAGCCTTCAAGTCGATTAGCTCCACTTTGCCGGGACAAAGGCCCTCGCAGATGAGCGATATGCCGGTGACCGAGCTGAATAAGATGTTCTGTGGCCTGATCGACGCCGGCGGTGTCGTCCCAGTTGACGTGGTCGAAGTCGTCATGAAGCGTGGCGCGATTGACAAAAACGACCGGCATGTCCAGACGCCGCAATTCATTCAGGTGATCATCATCGGTGTACTGGGAGACGGAGAGGAAGATGAGTCCATCCACCTGCTTCGCCGTCAATACCTTGATCGCCTGTTTTTCATCTTCTATGGTGTGTGCCTTTGATATCAACAGATTATAGCTGGCCTCGCGGGCAATGGACTCCATAAAACTGAGAGATTGAAGGAATAATGGGGTCTCGATTTCGGCGATAACCACGCCAATTGTGGCGGTTCGGCGTGTCACCAGGCCACGTGCCATGAGATTGGGACGATAATCCAGCTCGTCCATCACAGCCAGAATACGCTCCAATGTCTGCTCGGTCATGGCATCGGAGCGATCGTTCAACACGTTAGAAACGGTTGAAATGGACACCCCCGCTGCCTGAGCGATGTCTTTAATGGTTATACGTTTGGTCGCCGGTCGTTGAGAGCGGGTCATCGGTTTTTTCCCGATTGTCCTAAAACTGATTGAGCTTCGATGGTTCCTATTCCACCAGGAATCATGATGTTTCCAGAGTATCCGATCAACTGTAACGTTTTAGTAAAACGTTACAGCGAGTATAACACAATTTATTAGCCGTGTCAAGCAGATAATCGTTTTATAATTGTGGCTCTTTTGGACTTCGTGGGGGTCGTCATTCAGCCCTAATATAGAGAAAGAGGGGTGCTTGGCGACGGCGGCCCTCCCCCAAGGCCCCCTCCCGGCCTCCCCCTTGCTCCCGCTGGTCGCGGGGGAGGAGGGTCGCGGCTGATGGGGGTGTTGTTGCATTGCTGGCGACGTCCCCTTCCCCAAAAACAAGTATAGCGACTGTTGGGGGTATCAGCGACATTCCCTCCCCCAAAAGCGAGTGAAGCGAGCGTTGGGGGAGGGCCAGGGAGGGGGCACTCCCTCACAACCCACCTAGCTCAATCAGCCCCCAGCCCCGCTCTCTTTAGCCACAGGGGGAGGGCCAGGGAGGGGGCTACCCCGGCAACTCATCCACATCGATCAGACCATAGCGCACGGCCAGCAACGCCGCCTGGGTGCGGTCGGCCACGTGCAGCTTGCCCAGGATCACGCTGACGTAGCCTTTGATCGTGGTTTCGCTGAGCTGCAGGCTGGCACTAATTTCCTTGTTGCTGAGCCCCCGCCCGATCAGCCCCAAAACTTCACGTTCGCGAGCAGTGAGCTCATCCAGAGGCGTGTGCGGGGCGGGCATGTGTTGCATGAGGCGGCGGGCAATGTCGGGATGCAGTTGCGGCCGGCCGACGGCGGCGCCGCGCAATGCCGCTACCAGCTCGTCGCCGGGGGTGTCTTTGAGTAGATAGCCGGTGACGCCTGCCTGCAGGGCGGCATAGAGGTGGGCATCGTTGCCGAAGCCGGTGAGGATGAGGATAGGCAGGTCGGGATGGCGTCGGCGCAGGAGTCGGGCCGTCTCAATGCCATCCATCTCGGGCATCTGGATATCCAGCAGCACTACGTCGGGGTGGGTCTGCTCGACCAGGAGGAGAGCCTGGCGACCGTTGGCAGCTTCGGCCAACAGGGTCATGTCGGGCTCGCCGGCAATGGTGAGGCGCAGGCCACGCCGTACGATCTCGTGGTCATCTGCGATAACAATTCCGATGGTCATGGGATTGTGTGTGGGAAGAATGGAGAGGGGGTAGTGGAGAGTGGATGGTGGTTAGGGGTTGGCGTCGGTGGTCAGGGTGTGGGGCGTGGAGGGAGTGAGCGGCAAGCGCACGGTGAGGCGCGTACCGTGGCCTGGCTGGCTGGTGATTTCCAGGCTGCCACCGAGGTTTTGCGCACGCTCCTGCATATTTTGCAGGCCCAGACCGCTGCCCTCTCCGGTTACGGCTGCGCCGGGGACGAAGCCCCGGCCTTGATCCTGGATAACGAGGATGATCTCCTCTCCCTCCTGCTGTAAGTGGCAGGAGGCATGCTGTGTGTGACCATGTTTGACCACGTTGTGCAGGGCTTCGCGGGCAATGAGGAAGAGGGCGTTGGCCTGCTCGGCGGGGAGGACGAGGGCTTCGGGGGTGTGCAATTGCACCTGCAGGCCGGTCTGCTGGGCCAGGAGGGCGCAGTGCTGCTGCAACGCCGCTACCAGATCGTTATCATCGAGCAGGGGGCTGCGCAGTTGAGCCAGCAGAGTCCGCATCTCTCGCAGGGCTTGTTGGGCGGCGGCTTCCTGCTCTTGCAGGCCGGCGGCGGCGGCGAGGGGGTCTTGCAAGGCGAGCTTGCGTAAGGCGCGGGCGCCCAGGCTGATGCTGAACAGGGCCTGGGTGACGGAGTCGTGCAGGTCGCGGGCCAGCCGTTGGCGTTCTTCGGTCACGGCCAGGGCGCGCTGTTGGGTCAGCACCTGCGCCGTTTGCAAGGCGACCCGCTGTTCCAGCTCGGCATTGAGGGTGTTGAGTTCGGCCAGGGTGTCGGCATAGGCCAGGGCCAGGGCCGCCTGTTTTAGCAGCGCCTGCAATTGGCCGCGTTCACTGGCGTCGTAGGGGAGGCCGCTGCGGCGGGGTCCCAACCAGTAGCGGCCCAGCACTCGCGGGCCCACCATCAGGCGAGTGTTCCATGCCGGCGGGGCGTGTGTGGGATCGGGTGAGTCGGGAGCGGGGGCGAGGATGAGCTGGCCCCAATGGGCGTCCAGCCGCGCCGGCAGGGTTTCGTTCAGGATATGGATGACTTGTTGCCGCGGCAACACCTGCTGCAATTCCCGGCCCAGGGCGGCCATTTCGGCCTGAAAACGTAATCGTTCGGGGTAAAAAAGGCGATCGACGCCCCGCTGGATGCCGTTGTACAGGGGCCGGAAGATGACAGCAGCGAGCAGCAGGCTGATCAGAATGGCCATCCCCTGAAAGTGAGGCAGGCTTTGCAAGAGCACGCGGGAGAGGAAGAGGGTGAGGCCCAGGTAGGCGGCGAGGAGAAGGGAGAAGACGAAGCCATAGGCCAGGCCGCGGCGTATCGCCGCATCGATGCCGAAGAGATCAAGGCGCAGGGTGGCGTAGGCGACGCTGATGGGGACGGCTACTTGCAGGGAGAGGGCCAGTTCGTAGGGGATGATTTCGTCTTGTCCGGCCACGAAGAGGAGCACTCGCAGGATGAGAGGGGTCTCGGCGAGAAGGAAGCCCAGCAGGAGAAGTCGAGCTTGCTGAGCAGAACGTGCGAAGTCAGGATCGGGGTTGCGGGCGGCGTCCAGGAGATGGGCGAGGGCGCCCACGAGGAGGGCGGCGAACCAGAGGGCGGCGATAATGAGCGTGCTCAGGCGCAGGGGTCCGGTGTGGCTGAACACAAGGGTGGTGAGGACTAGGAGGGAAATGCCGTAAAGCACGAGCCAGCGTAAGGGCCGGTGGGGCTCTGAGCGGCCACGTGGGGGAAAGGTCGTGGTGAGATGATAGGCGGCAGTGATAGCCAGGCCGCCGTTCACCAGACGTAAGATGACGGCCCGGGGTGCTGTCACCAACCAGGCGGCAGCGTCGGCGGTGGGGATGGTGTTTTGGTCAAAGGGGGTGACCAGGAGGCTGGCCAGGAGGATCGCCAGCCAGGCGGCCAGCCGCGTCTCGGCGGCGGGGCGGATCAAGGCTGGCAGCAGGCCGCTGAGGAGCACGCCCCCGGCTACCGTCAAGGACAGGGGGGTGGGTGCAATGGATTCGGGGGCCGTATGCAGCAGCAGCACTGCTTCCAGGAGCAGCGCCCAGAGCGGCCATGTGGCGGTGAGCGTCCGAATCGAAAAGTGATGTTTGGTGGATGGCGGGATCACAATGGTATCCATTATAGCCGAGGTGGGGGAGATTGTTTAGCCACCATTTCGCCCCTCGAGATTCAAATGCGGAGACGAGGATGGCGCAGGCCGTCCTCTGGCCGCAGGCCTAAAGCGCCCGAATTTATTCGGCTAGTGCAACCGGCCATCCCTATTGCCCGAATAAAAAGTAAAAGATCATCAATCGGCGGGGACGGGGCGACGACGGGCGCGGCGGAAAAAAAAGAAAGGCGCCCTTCAATTGAACCGCACCGACTAATTTGGTACAGTCTCCAACATTTGAAAGTGTTTGACTATTTGAGCCAATTGTGTTATGATATTTTCTGATTTCAACGCCGTACTTTGTGTAGAACTGCAATGAATCGGGGGACACTTTCATTGGCATTGCCGTGCTTATGTGTGTTTCTCCCACATCTGTAGAAATTGACCACCTTATATTCTTATAGGGCTGTCCATATAACGCCTGGCCTCGTCTTTTGATCAAGACTCGCTAGACTTACGTCGTTTGCTATGAAGGGTTCACCTGATGGGGTGTAGGTCTTATAAGAGGGTAGTCCTGCTTTCTGTACCCAGGGAGGAAAAATGAAGATGTTGCGTGCAAAGAAGCATCTCTGGCCACCAGGTGGCTTGTCGTTCGTGGCAGTACTGGCGGCTGCACTATTACTGTATGCGCTATTGCTGATTGCCGGACAGGAGGTGTCCGCGAATGCTCTCGTCAGTACATCAGTCCGCTATGTAGATGGCGCTGCTGGCGTCGATGTCGGTGAATGTCAAGACCCTGCCCATCCCTGTGGGAGCATTTCCTACGCGATCTCACAGACAGCCGTAGGGGATAGTATCTTGGTCGCTGAGGGTATTTATACCGAGAATTTAGATGTCGGCGTGCCTGTGTCCCTGACGGGCGGCTACGAAGCCGGGGGCTGGACGCGTGATCTCGCCCAACATGAGACCATCATCGATGGTTCGGGGGCAGCGTCAATCCCGGGTGATTGGGATGGCCGTATGGTGCGTAAGGCAGCGGTGATCAACAATGGGGTTGAATACATGATGTGGTATGACGGCGTCAATCTGATTGGTGACGATCAGATTGGGGTTGCATACTCACTCGATGGCAAAACCTGGATAAAGGCTGAGGGAAACCCAGTGCTCGGGCCTGTGCCTGATACCTGGGAATCAGACCCAGATGCTGAATTTGCTCCTTTTGTGCTCAAGGAGGGCGATGTCTACAAAATGTGGTACGAGCATGCCCGTGACGGGGTGCGTCAATTGGGCTACGCCACCAGCAGTGATGGCTTGCTGTGGAACCGGCATTCTGGCAATCCTGTGCTCACCGTGGGCCCCGATGGCTTTGATCAGGAGACAGTGGGGCACGGCACTGTGCTCCATGAAGATGGATTGTACAAGCTCTGGTACCATGCTATCGGTGATCAGGGCGTCATCATTGCTTATGCAACCTCGCCCGATGGTGTGAACTGGACAAAACAGGGGCCTGTGCTGTATCCCGAAGGTGGCGCCTGGGATCAAGGAGGCCTGTGGGGGCCGAGTGTACTCAAGAGTGGTGACACCTACTGGATGTGGTATTCGGCCTTCGGTCCCATGGGACCTCCCGCCATTGGCGTTGTTACCAGTACCAATGGCATCACCTGGACGCGGTCACTCACGGCGCCGGTGTTGTCCGAAGATGGGGCCATTGGCAACCCACGGGTTATCGACGATGGCAGCACCCTGCGCATGTGGTATACGAATATGGATGAGGGCGTGATCAAGCTGGCCGAATCTACCAACGGCATTGATTGGACGCCCGTAGCCGAGAATCCGGCGCTTACGCCCGGCGCCTCTGGCCGGTGGGGCGGTCCGGTAGTGGTTTTTGGCGGTGGCAGTGAGGGCTCAACGCTGGATGGGTTTACCATTACCGGAGGACGGGGCGAAACAGCGGGGGGAGTCAAGGCCGACGTCGGAGATGTGACCATCCGCAACTGTGTGATCCGGGATAACTTCGCTGACGGCACACCCTGGAGCACGGGCGGCGGCGGTGTGGCCGGAGGCGATATCACCATCAGGGACAGCTTTATCATCAATAACAATGTGCGGCAGGGAGCCGGAGGCGTGCGCTCCTTTGGGAGCCAATTGACGATGGTGAACACGCTGGTGGCGGACAACCACGGCGATGCTGCCATCCATGCCAACGGCTCTGTTAGTCTCATGAATGTGACCATCGCCCGCAATGATGGTGGTGTCCTGTTCAACCCGCCGGGCCAGGCGCTGCTGGATATCACCAATAGCATCATCTGGCAAAATCAGTGGTCGATCACACAAGACCCACCCGCCCCACGTGTAGTAACCTATTCAATTGTGGAGGGAGGCTGGTCGGGCGAAGGCAACCTCGATACCGACCCGCAATTCATGGACCCGGACAACGGTGATTATCATCTGGCACCCTGGTCTCCGGCCATCGATGCCGGCACAGCGACCGGAGCGCCAGATCATGATCTGGATGGCGTTCCCCGCCCCCATGCGCATAACGCCTTGCCGGATATGGGCGCTTATGAATACCAGGGTGCGCCGTTGGCCAACGAGGGCGATCGTTACGTGGCCCTGAGCGGGACCAACGATGGCCCCAACCTCTGTCTTGATCCCGCCTCACCTTGCGCCACCATCGGCCATGCCGTGCAAATGGCGCAAAATGGTGAAACAGTGTGGGTTACCCCCGGCGTTTTTACCGAAAACCTCGAGATCAGTGCTAAGGACATCACCATTCATGGCGGATACAAGATGTCCGACACCCTGCCAGCATTGGGCGGACAGCAAACCGTCGTGAATGGCAGTCATAGCGGCCGCACTTTCTACATTCACGACGGCAGCAACGTGCGGCTGGAGGCGATGCGCATCATCAACGGCGTGGCACCGGAGGAGGCGTGTTGGGGCGGTGGGGTGAATGTCAGCAACGCCCGGGTCACCATCCGCCATGCCTATGTCACCAACAACGCGGCGTTGTGCAGCAGCGGCCAATCAGGCGGTGGTGCCGGCGCTGGCCTGAATGCGGTGTCCGATGAAGGCCCCGCTACCCTGTTGGTGGAAGATAGTTTTATACTGGACAATCAGGTCGGCGACCATGGCAGCGCCCTGGGCACCGATGGCGTGACTGTGGTGTTCACCAATGTGGTGGTTTCGGGCAATACCCAGAATGTGCTGGCGATTCACAACACCGATTTCCGCATGGTGAACAGCACTGTGGCCGAAAATGATCAGGATGGCAACTCCATTCTCGACTTCGATTCCGATGCGAACATCTCCGTGCTCAACAGCATTCTCTGGCATTCTGGCGGGGTGGGGTGCGGCCAGGGCGGCGGCAACTGCGACATCCGCTATACGCTGGTCGAAGGGGGCTGGTCCGGTGAAGGTAATCTCGACGCAGATCCCCTGCTTATCGAGCCGGCGACAGAGGATTTCCGCCTACATGGGGGATCGCCGGCCATCAACGCCGGTACGCCCAACGGCGCCCCAGCTACCGATATCCTCGGTAATCCGCGTGATACTACGCCCGACATGGGCGCCTACGAGTGGCAGGGATCGCTGATCTACCTCCCGCTCCTGCAATTTCCACCCGCTGAAGGGGGCATCAATACCTTGATCGGGCATTGGTCGGGCACGCTTACAGGGTTTTACGATGTGCAGGCGTTTGCCATCGGGGAACAGCAGAGGAATGCCCCTTTTACGGTGGTGTTCAACACCTTTGTGCGGGCAAAAGGTAGCGAGAACGTGTATCTCGGCGCCGGCTATGCTGCCGTGGGCGCCGGAGCAGAACTGGCTCCGATGGCCGCCCAGGCGGTGGACAGGGGTGGCAACGCTTACGATGTCGCGCTTCGCGCCGCTTCGGCGGTTGGGGGAGAGGTAATATCGCTAGAGATGACCGGTACGATGGCCGTGGACGCCGCCGACCATGCGTTGCACACCGCCAGCGGTGTCTGGCGTACAGTAGGACGCACAGGTGGTTGGGCAGGCGACCATGCCGATACTGCCGGGGAGCAAGGAAAATCTGTGGCCGAGATTGCCGGTTTCAGCATCGAAGGGCCGCTGGTCACGGGAGTCCGGGATTGTGATGGCGCTGCCTGTCGTATGTCTACTGACTTTGACATCTTCACCAATATCCCTTCTGTAGGTGCCGAAGTGTTTTCCCCCGCGGCCGCCGGGATTCGGCTGGAACCCTATAGCGACATCTTTTCATCGAGCGTGGATTTTGTCGCCGAATTTCGCTATAGCGCCCGCATCCCAGGCACCCCTGACAGCGGTGCACCATATACCTTCCGTCTGCTGGACGCTGCTGAAGAGCCAATTCCCGGAGCCCGCCAGACCGAAAGCTGGTCGGGATGTCCTATCGATCCACCTCGCAATCACGTTGCCACCCCGCCCGGTGGCACGGCTACCTCCTTCACACTTAGTTGGTCGGCGGTGGCCAACGCAGACAACTATCAGGTGGAAATCGGGAACGACAATGATTCTTACTATGGCGCTGTCGATGTGACGAACGCCAGCCATGTCATCCCCTGGGCCGGCTTCGGCGGCGATGCTCCCGGCAGTCCCGATGGCCAAGACGTGGGGCAAAGTCTGGGGGAGCTGTCTGAGGGTGAGTACCGGATTCAGGTCGGTAGCAGAAGTGCGGATTGTTTCGCAGCCGATCACAGCAGCGAACTGCACTTTCGCAAAGAAGGGAATACGATCACCTTCTTCGTGCCTGGAAGTTGATGTTCGCTTGACGCAGAGACGACAGACCTGCAAGGCTCACGGGCCTCGCAGGTCTGTGCTGTTTGCCGGGCCCCGTCCGTCCGGCGCGCCGGACGGATTCCATTTCCGCCAGACGCCAGATCAGAATTACTCCGCGTTTTCCGCCTTCGTCCCCGCCCACACCCTTGTCGGTTTGAGACGGAGCTTCGGAGTAACAGCATCTCGTCAAATTCAGGGGACGTCACCCTGCTTCGTGGCTTATTGACAATTTCTCCATCTCTTTGCACAATGGGGCATCCTCTCTGGAACCCCGCGTATGCTCCCACCCCCACCCTCTTCCCATCTCTGGCAGCGGCTTGTGCCCCGCTTTGCCCGCACCTCCCTCGGCGCTGCCTTGTTTGCGCACGTAGCGCACCGGCTGGATGTGCCCATCTTCCGCCTGAGTCGCGGCCACGCCACACTCACGTCGCTGCTCACCGGCCTGCCCATCGTCATGCTGACAACCACCGGCGCCAAAAGCGGCCAGCTCCGCCACACACCCCTGGTGGCCATCCCCGACGCTGATCGCATCGTCCTCATTGCCTCTAATTTTGGCCGGGCTCATCATCCCGCCTGGTACCATAACCTGCGCGCCCATCCCCAGGTGACGGTTACCTACCGCGGGCAACAGCGGCGTTATCATGCTCACGAAGCCGTGGACGCCGAGCGCCGGCGCCTGTGGCAGCAGGCCGTGGCCCTGAATCAGGGCTACGAATTTTATCGACAACGCGCTCACAATCGCACCATTCCCGTTATTGTACTTGAAGCGCATGATTCACGGCACGCATAACGCCCTCCCCGATCCCCGCAACGAAAACGTACTCGTCTTCATCAACGGCGAATTTTTTCCCCGTGCCGACGCCAAGATATCCGTGTTCGACAGCGGCTATCTCGTGGGTGACGGCGTGTGGGAAGGCATCCGTCTGCACGATGATGTGTTTGTTTTTTTACAAGACCATCTCGACCGCCTGTTTCAGGGCGCCAAGGCCATTGCCCTGGACATCGGCAAGAGCCGGGCAGAGCTGGCCGCGGCCCTGCACGACACCGTGCGGGCCAACGACATGCACGACGGCGTGCACGTACGATTGATGATCACGCGGGGGATCAAGAAGACGCCATCGCAAGATCCCCGCCTCACCATTAGCGGCCCCAACATCGTGATCACTGCGGAACACAAGATCGCCGATCCGCATACCAGAGAACGGGGCATCACCCTCTTCACATCCACCGTGCGCCGGCCCCCACCCGACACCCTGGACCCCCGCCTCAATTGCCACAGCAAACTGCACGAGGTCATCGCCTTGGTGCAGGCCATCGAGGCCGGGGCCGACGAGGCCCTGATGCTGGACGTCAACGGTTTCGTCGCCACCTGCAACGCCACCAATTTCTTCATGGTCAAGAAAAACGAAGTCTGGACCTCGACCGGCCAGTACAACATGAACGGCATCACGCGGGGGAAAGTGATCCAGGTGGGGCGAGCGGCGGGCCTGGTCGTGCGCCAGAAGAATTTTTCGCTGACCGATGTCTACGACGCGGACGAAGCCTTTGTCACCGGCACCTTTGGCGGCCTGACGCCGGTGCGAGCCGTGGATGGGCGACTTGGCGCCGGCGGCATGGGCCCGATCACCACCCGCCTCAGCCAGCTCTACGCGGCCGAGATCGAACGCTATGTGCAGCAAGCCAAAAAGGAAGGCCGACATGGCCTCTGATCCGCTCCGCATCTCCATGTGGTCAGGCCCGCGCAATATCTCCACGGCGCTGATGTACAGCTTTGCTCAGCGCCCCGATACCCTGGTGGTGGACGAGCCGCTGTATGCTCACTACCTGGCGCACAGCGACGCCCGCCACTATCATCCCGGCGCCGAGGAGGTGCTGGCCAGCCAGGACAACGATGGCGAGAAAGTGGTGCAGGAACTGATCCTGGGCCCCTGCCCCCGGCCGGTGCTCTTCCTCAAAAACATGACCCATCATCTGGTGGCGCTCGACTGGTCTTTTCTCGCACACCTGCAAAATGTGCTGCTGATCCGGCATCCCCGCCAGGTGATCCTCTCGTACGCCAAAAACGTGCCCCATCCCACCCTGCAGGATGTGGGTTACGCCGCCCAGATAGACCTGCTGCATTATCTCCAGGATCATGGGCAGCAGGTATTGGTACTGGACTCGGTCGAAGTGCTGAAAAACCCGCGCCAGGTGCTCTCCGCTCTCTGCCAGCACCTGGACATCCCCTTTGATGAACACATGCTATCGTGGCCGACCGCACCCCGCCCCGAAGATGGAGTGTGGGCCAAATACTGGTACGCCAATGTGCATCGTTCCACCGGCTTCCAGCCCTATCGCCCCCGCCACGATCCTTTCCCCGAGCATCTCCAGGCTCTGCTGGCCGCCTGCCTGCCCCTCTACGAAGAACTGGCGGCTTTGGCCATTCCTGCTGTCCCATGAAAGTACTACCCATACGGGGTAAAATGAGCCTGTTCTATCTGGTGGTGGGGGAAGGGGGCATGATCCTGGTGGACGCGGGGCTGGCCGGCGAGGAGCGGCTACTATGGCGACAGATGCAGGCCCTGGGCCGGGATGATCTGCAATTCATCTTTATCACCCATGCCCATCTCGACCACTACGGCGCCGCCCTGGCGATTCGCGCAAAAACCGGCGCCCGCATTGTTGTACATGAGGCCGACGCCGCGGCGCTTGCAGGAGGCGAAACCCCCTTGGGCACGGTACGCAGCAGAGGCCGTCTCGTCCGACCGCTGTTACCGCTGGCCGAACGTTGGTTCGGGCCCCCACCGACGCCCGCGGATGTGCTCGTACAGGATGGGGCGAGTTTTGCGGTGGGAGAGATGAGCCTGCAGGTGGTGCACACGCCCGGCCACACGCCGGGCTCGTGCACCGTGGTGGTCAACGGCGAGCACGCCTTTGTGGGCGATCTCATTTCCGGCCTGGGGCGGCCGCACATCCAACGTTATTATGCGCACGACTGGGCGCAGCTCCCCCTCAGCGTGCAGTGTTTGCGCGCCCTGCCGGGGCTGCGCTGGCTGTATCCGGGCCATGGGCGTACGCCCCTCCCACCTCTCCCCGAGCTGCGCTGAACCCCCCTCCAACCTCCCCCGGCCTACACCGACCCCCGCGCATTGGCGACAGGACGGCGCAGGTCGTCCTCCGGCCGCAGGCCTGTAGAGCCCGACTTGAGTCGGCTAGATCACCACACACCGCTGGAGGCGGTGAATGTGTTAGCGGGGGAACTATCTGAGTAAACTCAGGCTCTATAGGCGCTTCGCGCCGGAGGTC
>JAADGC010000128.1 GCA_013152585.1 Chloroflexota bacterium | reverse complement strand
GTCGCATCATGGATGCGGCCAACACACGAAAAAAGGAAGCGCTCGGCGCATCCGTGATGCGCCGCAGCGCCACCTCCAACCTTACGCCCAATTTCCTGGGACGCACACCTTCTGCTCATGCGATTGACGCCGGGGCCGTGATTGTTTATAATGGCCGTAATCCTCCTGTGAGTGTCATAAAATTGTCCACACATTCTTCCTTTTCTACGGATTACGCTGCAGCGTTGCAGGGGACCGCTTATTCAATCCGCACTGGGGCTGGTTTGCTGACGCTAACCGGCGCAGTCCGCTTGCCGTTTCTCGACCGCCAGACCGCCAACGCCATCAAATCAGTCGTTCCCGGAGACGTCATCACCACAGTGCTCACTTCGGCGACAGCCCGCATTCTGGATGGGCTGCATGTGTTCGCGACTGCCGATGGACCGGCGGCCCTCCCTCTGCACGATCGGTGTCCATCTCTGGTACCCTCTCTGGCCTTCTCGTCACCGCACCCTGCCCCCAGGATCCTGCTTGATTTATGAACACGCCGTATTCCCGCCCTTTTTCCTCCTTCCCGGCGGCACCCTGGCGCCTGCTGATCACCGAGGCGGCCTCCGGCGCCTGGAACATGGCTGTGGATGAGGCTATCGCCACTCTGGCCGCCAGGGGCGAAAGTTCGCCCACTTTGCGCTTTTATCGATGGCAGCCCGGTGCCATTTCGCTGGGGCGGCACCAATCTGTTAACGAAATCGACCTGCAGCGAGTGCGCAGCCGGGGCTATGATGTCGTGCGACGGCCTACTGGCGGCCGGGCTATCCTGCATATCGACGAACTCACCTATGCCATCATGGGGCCGCAGGACGAGCCGCGGCTGGCAGGCGCGGTGCTCGATACCTACAATCGCATCAGCCAGGGCATTGTCGTGGGCCTGCACCGTATGGGTGTGGATGCCACCAAAGCGCCCGGCGACAAGCGCGCTGGCCCCGATGTATCCCCCGTGTGTTTCGAGGTCGCCAGTGCCTATGAGATATCGGTGGGAGCGCAGAAGCTGGTGGGTTCAGCCCAGAGCCGGCGGGGCGGCTACGTGTTGCAGCACGGCACGTTGCCGCTGCACGGAGATATTGCCCGGCTGGTGGATGTGCTGGCACTGCCTTCTGACCAGGAACGGCAGGCCTTGCGGCAACTAACTGCTGCCCGTGCGACCACACTCGCCGCCGTGCTGGGCCGGGAGGTCAGCTTTTGGGAAGCTGCCACGGCCCTGATCGACGGCATCAGCACTGTGCTGGCACTCGATTTCAAACAACAGGAGCTGACTGCGGCCGAGCTATCCTTGACCCAAACCCTGATGCACCAAAAGTACACTGCTCCCGAGTGGGTGCAGCGAGTCTAGCACACGATTATCCTCCCCTTTTGCCCAAAACGCTGCCTCACCCTCGCCGGTGCTGCAGCTCCCGTCCCCCAACAAGGAGTACAAACATGAGAGATGTCCATCAATTCGGTGCCGCTGCCAGTCATTTCGGCCTGGAAAAACACGGCCTGCGCAATTTATGGGCGGCCTGGTGGAACCTGCCCACACCCGCTCTGTATGACACGGCCGTACGGAATCGCGAGGGAGTCACCGTGCATCTGGGGCCGCTGGCCGTGCGCACCGGGCAACACACGGGCCGGTCACCCAACGATCGTTTCATCGTGCAGGAGCCTACCACCGAAGAGCAAATCTGGTGGGGAGAGGTGAATCGCCCCTTTACTATCGCCGCCTTTGCTCGCCTCAAGGAGCGTATGCTCACCTATCTTGAGGGCCGACAGGTTTTTGTGCAGGATTGCTATACTGGCGCCGATCCCAATCATCGCCTGCCCGTGCGCGTGGTCACCGAAACCGCCTGGCATAATCTGTTCGTGCGTAACATGTTCATTCAGGAACCGGATCGAGCTAAACTGTTGCGCCACATTCCTGAATTCACCGTGATTCAGGTGCCCAGCTTCACCGCCGATCCCGCTAATGACGGTACCCATTCGCAGGCATTCGTCATCCTTAATTTTGCCGAGCGCCTGATTTTGATCGGTGGTACCTCCTATGCCGGAGAGATCAAGAAATCAATTTTCTCAGTCATGAACTACCTCATGCCCCAGCACGGGGTGCTGTCTATGCACTGCTCGGCCAACATGGGAGACAAGGGCGATGTTGCCATCTTCTTTGGCCTGTCGGGCACAGGGAAGACTACGCTCAGCGCCGATCCCAACCGGATACTGATCGGAGACGATGAACACGGCTGGAGCGATGAGGGTGTCTTTAACTTCGAAGGCGGCTGCTACGCCAAGGTGATCCGCCTATCGGCTACCGCCGAACCCGAGATCTACGAAACCACCCGAAGTTTCGGCACGATTCTGGAAAACGTGGCTTATAACGCCCACACCCGCCGCATCGACCTGGACGATGATTCGCTGACCGAAAACACGCGGGCAGCCTATCCCATCAGCCATGTTCCCAACGCCGCCCGTGACGGCATAGGCGGGCACCCCCATCATGTCATCTTCCTCACAGCCGATGCCTTCGGCGTGCTGCCGCCCATCGCCCGCCTGACACCGGACCAGGCCATGTATCACTTCATCAGCGGATACACGGCCAAAGTTGCCGGTACCGAGCGCGGCGTGACCGAGCCTCGGGCCACCTTTAGCGCCTGCTTCGGGGCCCCCTTCATGCCCCGGCATCCGTTTGTATATGCCAAGTTGCTGGGCGAGCGCATCGAGCAGCACAAGGCACAAGTGTGGTTGGTGAATACCGGCTGGTCGGGCGGGCCGTATGGCATTGGCCAGCGCATGAAGATCGCCTACACCCGGGCCATGGTGGCAGCAGCCCTTGGCGGTCGCCTGGATGATGTGGAGACAGTGACCGACCCTGTGTTTGGGCTCCACGTACCCACGCACGTTCCTGACGTCCCCGACCATATCCTGCTCCCGCGCAATACCTGGAGTGACGGCTCTGCTTATGACGCTCAGGCTCACAAGTTGGCGACCATGTTCGTGGAGAATTTCAAACAGTTTGCCGATCAGGTTTCGGCCGATGTGCTGGCGGCTGCTCCCCAGCTTTAAGCTCATCAGGGCCTGCGGTGTATCCGCAGGCCCTATTCGTGGCTGAGAATGGCCATCGTGAGCCGGGCCACTGCCACTAATTTCCCAGCTTCGTCGCTGATGCGCACATCCCAAACATGGGTGCGGCGCCCCAGACGGATGGGCTGCACCCGACCCTGCACGGTGCCCTGGCGGACTGCTCGCAGGTGGCTGATGTTGAGTTCGATGCCAACGCCGCTTTGTTGGCCCAGGGAGATGATGAGGTAGGTGGCCACGCTGCCCAGCGTTTCGGCCAGCAGGGCCGAGGCGCCGCCATGCAGTAGTCCCATAGGTTGTCGCGTGCGCTGGTCCACGGGCATTTGGGCGATGAGGTAGTCGTCGCCGACCTCGATGAATTCGATGCCGAGATGGCTGACCGCACTGCCGGCCGACATGCGATTGAGGGCTTCGAGGGTGGGAGTGGTGCGCCAAATTGTCATAGATGCCTCGCTGGGGGAGGGTGAAATGCCGGGGGAATTAAAAACGGTTCGGCACGAGCAAGTCGTGTCGAACCGTTTTTGGGTTCTATGCGGTTAAGGCAGGGTTGGTCCAGTCCCGTACCTTACCAGCGGCGTTCGCGACGGAAGCCACCACCGCGATTGTCTTCGCGAGGACGGGCTTCGTTGACTTTGAGGTCGCGGCCTTCCATTTCTTTGCCGTTCAGGCCGTTGATGGCCGCGGCGGCCTCGTCGGCGGAGTCCATCTCCACAAAGCCGAAGCCACGTGAGCGGCCGGTATTGCGGTCTTTGATGATGGACACGTCGGTAACGGTGCCGTAGGCTTCGAAGGTTCCGCGAAGATCGGTTTCGGTGGTGCTCCAGGGGAGGTTGCCAACATAAATGTTTGTCATGAGAATGTTCCTACACAGTGAATAAAGAGAGAGGGTGGACAGTACGATTAATGGCTGTTGGCGCCATGAATATGACCATGGGTCAATTCTTCATTGGTGGCGGTCCGCAAATCAACAATTTGGATCTGAAAATGCAGGGTTTGACCGGCCAGAGGGTGATTCAAGTTGAGGACCACGCCGTCAGTCTGAATGTCGTCGACATATGCAACGACTACTTCGCTGGTGTTGCTATCGCGCATCTGCAGCCCCATGCCTTCTTCCAAATCGAAGTCCTGGGGAAATGCGCTCAGCGGCACGAAGTTCATCGCTTCGGGATCGTAGTCGCCGTAGCCATCGGCAGGGACGACTGCTACAGTTTTTTCGTCGCCAACACACATGCCGTATAGTTCTTTTTCAAGACCGGGAATGATATTGTTGGCACCCTGAAGAAACTGTAAGGGGTCGGAAGCACCTGAGGAGTCGATGACGTCTCCATCGTCAAGATGAAGGACGTAGGCGAGACTGACAACCATGTCGTCAGCGACGGAGAGGGGAGAATTGTTCATACACAAGTTCCTGAGAAGAGAAAATGGACCAAAATTCATGAGCAAAGACGGGATAAAAAAAACCGCACAAGCCTTCTAAGCCTGGGCGGTCATGTATTTTTGTCCAGAACAGAGCTTACGAATCGCTAGTATCATAGCCGATGTGCAGACATATGTCAAATCTGTAAACAGCTTTTGTGACGTTTGTCAGGCAGCGGCTGTAGTGGCGTTGCTACGCGTGCCTGAACACTGTGCGGCGGCGGTGAGCCTCCAAAGCATCGCTACCGAACACTGCTGTAAACTGTCGTCCTTCGGCACTCTCAGGACAGGTTCTGACGATTCATGTACCGCGAGACCCTTCACTGGCGTTTTGTGTTTACGTGAGATGCTTGCTTGGCCCGTTCAGGGGGACACAATTCGTGGCCAGCGCCAAAGGTGCGGGGCGAGGTGGCGACCGATGAGGCCGATGCCACCGGGGATGATGATTTTCAAGTCAGGTCCTTTGGTGTGGTGTGTATTGGGGGATGATGCGGGCCAGCCAGTCGCTGATGAGGGGGGTTTTGGCGTCGAGCTGGGCAGCGGCTGCCTCTTGCATGGCCTGCAGCAACGTCGCGAGCGCTTCGATGGGGATATGACGGTGTCGCAGAAATTGCAGCAGCCAGGGCAGGTTTATCGCTGCCAGGTTGATATCGTTCAGTTTCAGGGCGGCGGCGATATCGGCGGCCAGGCTGGAGAAAAGGGCGGCTGCTCCATCAGGCGTATCTGCCGGCGCCGGCAGTCCCGTGGTGCGACGTAATTGGCTGAGCATGGCGGGCCAGTAATCGCTGAAGGCGGCCAGGGCCAGGGCGTTGCCTGGGGAGAGGATAGGGGCGGGGTTAGAGCGGGTCGGCTGGGCGAGCCATGTTTCCACCTGCGGCAGCGACTGCATTAACGTGTCGCCCAGATACAGACCCCCTATGCGGTTTTGCAGTTGGGGGTTGTGGACAAAGATACCGCCACCATACGCCAGAGTTACATGCAGCGGTGGCAGGATGGCGCTGATCTCGTTGAGCATAGCGGCGCTGGGCAGCCGCTGGGCGTTGAGTACGAGCAGTTGTGGCTGTATCTGAGCCAGGGTTTGTTGCAGTTGGGCGATGGGCACATCGGCGCCCAGATAGATCACCTGCCAGCCCCGGCGCCGTAGCAGCAGGCTTAGCGCCAGGGCGCCTAAACTGTGCTGCTCGCCGGGCGGACAGCACACCACGAGGCGCTGTTCTCGGGTGGGGGGTGGGCTGACGGCCATGAGACGGTGCATCCATCGTGCTGCCAAGGCCGATGCAAAGTGTTCCTGTTGCACCGTAAGGCGGTTGGCGTGCCACTGGCTGCCGATCTGCACCAGTCCCTGAAGCAGCACCTGCGCCAGAACGCTCTCCAACGGGAATTGGGCGGCGGCCTGCGCCAGCGCGTATTCGGCTTCGGCTTCGTTGAACCCACGACAGGCGTCGATCCAGGTCTGCTGCAGCGCATCCAGGTTCTCACCTGCCAAAGTGGTGGTGATGGCAGCGGTGGCAGGAGCGCTCACCGGCATGGCGACGAATGGGTCTACGCCTTGGCGCTGAAATTGCTGCCACAGCTTGACCGCCCGGCTGATGGACATGCCTTCGGTCTGGCGGGTGATCAGCCATTTCACTGCTGCGATATCCTGTTGCGAATACAGCCGGTGCCGCCCCGACGTGCGCGCCGGCAGGGGGAGACCATAGCGCCGCTCCCAGGCGCGCAGGGTATCCGGTTTAAGACCGGTTTCTTTCACAACAGCCTTGAGATTGTAGGTGGGGGCGTCATCGAATGAGGGGGGCATAGGTGCACACAAACGGAGTGTATATGAATTGTCGAAATAAAGTCTAAACTTTCGTGGCGCCGTTGTCAAGAAGGCGGAGGGAGTGAGGGGCGTCCCCGGAAATGGGGCGTAAGTAAGGTTGGAGGTGGCGCTGCGGCGCATCACGGATGCGCCGAGCGCTTCCTTTTTTCGTGTGTTGGCCGCATCCATGATGCGACCAACACAAGCCACCAAAAACATGGGACGCACCCGGTTTCAATCATATGATTCCAGCGTTGAAATCGCTGCTTTTGGGCCGCTCATATTGACCTGTACGCTTTTCCCGTGTATGCTGTGGGGGCTTATAATCGAGCCCTAAAATAATCACTTTGCCCCGGAGGCACTATGTCTTTGATCAGGCTGGCTCTGGCCCAATTGAATCTCACCGTTGGTGATGTCAGCGGTAATACCCGTCGTATTCTCGAATGTCTGGATGAAGCACGCTCCCAAGGTGCCGACGTAGTGATTTTTCCCGAATTGGCCACGGCCGGTTATCCGCCCGAAGATTTGTTGCTGAAGACCGATTTCATCGCCGCCAATGCGCGGGCGGTGGCGCAGATTCAGCAGGCCACGGCGGGGCTGACGGTTGTCCTGGGCTATCCGGCTGCCGACGATTACGATCTGTACAACGCGGCGGTGATCTTGCAGGATGGCCGCCGGGTGGGAGAGTACCGCAAGCATTTTTTGCCCAACTATGCCGTGTTCGATGAAAATCGCTATTTTGGCCGGGGCCAGATCAGCCCGGTGTTTCAGTTTGGCGATGACCGGGTTGGGGTGAGTGTATGCGAAGATATCTGGTACGCCGGCGGGCCGCCACAATGGCAGGCCCTCAATGGGGCGGAACTATTGATCAACATTTCGGCTTCGCCGTATGCAATGGGCAAAGCCCAAAGCCGGGAGCGCATGTTGGTGACGCGGGCCGTCGATTATGTGGCCGTGGTGGCGTATTGCAATCTGGTGGGGGGGCAGGATGAGCTGGTGTTCGATGGTTGCAGCACGGTGATCGCCCCGGATGGCACCGTGCTGGCACGGGGGCCTGCTTTTGCCGAGGCCCTGGTGGTGGCGGATGTCGACACGGCCACGGTGTTCCGCCGCCGATTGCGGGATCCCCGTTCCCGTCAGAATCGGTCGCTGGTCGCCAAACTGGCTGATGTCGACGAGCGTGTGCCCTTGATTCTGTCGGGCTCCGCTCTGGCCGGATCTTCTCCCCGACCGCCGGTGGCCCCTCCCATCGTGCCGGTGCCCACACACTTGCAGGAAGTGTGGCAGGCCCTGGTGTTGGGCACAGGCGATTATGTGCGCAAAAATGGTTTCGAGACCGTCGTGCTGGGCCTGAGCGGCGGCATCGACAGTGCTGTGTCGGCGGCTATCGCTGTGGATGCTCTGGGATCAGATCATGTGGTGGGGGTGAGTCTGCCGTCTCGCTTTTCGTCGCAGCACTCGCAAGACGACGCCGCCCGGTTGGCCGACAATCTGGGTATCCGCTATCTGCGTCTGCCCATCGATGCCCCCTTTGCCGCCATGTTGGAGACGCTGAACGGCCCGCCCGACCAGCCTTTTGCGGGCAGCGATTTCGGGGTGGCCGAAGAAAACATTCAGGCCCGACTGCGGGGCATGATCCTGATGGCGCTTTCGAATAAGTTTGGCTGGATGCTGTTGTGCACGGGCAACAAGAGCGAGAATGCCGTGGGCTATGCCACTTTGTACGGCGATATGGCCGGTGGTTTTGCTGTGATCAAGGATGTGCCCAAGATGCTGGTGTGGGAGCTGGGCCGCTGGCGCAATCAGCAGGGCGATGGTGAGCGCATTCCCGAACGATCCATCACCAAGCCTCCGTCTGCAGAGCTGCGCCCCGACCAGTTGGATAGCGACAGCCTGCCGCCCTACGAGACGCTCGACGTCATCCTGCGCCTGTACATCGAGGAGGATTTCAGCCGCAGCGAGATCATCGCTGCCGGATACGATGCTGCTACCGTGCAGCGGGTGATTCGTCTGGTGGACCGCAACGAGTACAAGCGGCGCCAGGCGGCACCGGGCACCAAGATCACCACCCGGGCTTTTGGCAAGGACCGGCGCCTGCCTATCACCAATCGCTATCACGCCGCAGATTAAGGATCCGGAGTTTATAGCAAAGCATTTTAGCCGCAGATTTCACGGATTTCCACAGAGTGTGAAACGCGGGTGGCGATTCATTGAAAGGAGTCTCGATGGTTTGGCGCCGGACGGCGAAGGTCGTCCTCTGGCCGCAGGCCTGAAGAGCCCGACTTCCAGTCGGCTAGTGGCGGCAAGTGGGCGCTTTGCGCCAGAGGCCGACCTGCGTCGGCCTGCTTTGTAGATAACCATTTCGCCTGGTGACGCAGGATCATTCTTTTTCTGAATTGGCCTTAAGCCTCTCGGGTTTGCTTGGCAGGGGGGCGTGCAGGCCCGCCCACACCCCGCGCAACGGGTCTGCGCTGCGCTGGCTGAGCCCCACCAGGGCTGCGACCAGCACGCGCCCGAGGGCGCCCCACCCCCACGCCAGGCGGCTGCGGAAGGTGGCGGGAAATAGTTTACGCTGGAGATAGTGTTCGTTGCGGGTGCGGGTGAAGAAGCGCCGGTAAAGCGTGGCCCGGCCCCTGCGGGAGCGATGGTGTTGCAGGCAGGCGTGCGGCGTCTGCACCAGCGGCGCCAGTCGTCCCACCCGATACGAGACGTCCACGTCTTCGCCGTCGGCATAGCCCCCCAGGGCCTCGTCAAAGGCGATGGCGTTGTCGATCAACAGGGTGCGACGATAGCTCATGCAGAAGCCCGGCATGGCCTCGACCGGGATTTCCTGTTGCGGGCGAGCCACCCAGCTCACGCCCAGGGTGGGGTAGACGCGCACGCGCCGGCCCTGCGCCCGCACGTGTGTGAGCCGGAACAGGCGCTTGAGCCAGTGGGCGCCGCCCGATGATTGGCGCCAGCCCATATCGCAGCCCATTACCCCGCCAATGCCCTCGTCCCAGCGCCGTTCGTACACGGCCAGCAGGTGTTGCAGGGTGTCGGGCGCCAGTTCCACGTCGTCATCGAAGAAGGCGACGATGTCTGATTTGACATAACGCAGACCGCAATTGCGCTGGCGGGGCAGGCCGGCGGGGGAGGGCAGCACCACGAGCTGTGGTAGTTGCGGACGAGGTTGCGAGGGCGGCAAGGGGGTAGCAGACGCATCCACGACCACGAGTTCGTCGGGGGGGCGGGTTTGGGCGGCCAGCGAGTGCAGGCAACGGGCCAGATCGTCGGGGCGGTCTTTGGTACAGATGATGACGGCGAGGGTGCGAGGCATGGGAAATTGCGGATGGGGAAAGGGTAAAGGGGAATGACTGCGCTTATTTTCGTGTGTGGAAAGTGCTTTGTCAAGGGGTTAGCATACAGGGTGAGGTGTGCTATAATGGAAGCAGTGTTGTCCTATCCGTTCCATTAAGGAGTCAGTTGAAGATGATGCATAAATTTCAGCAGTGGGCACAACGTGAACAACGACCGGTGCATCAGGCGCTGAGTTTGCTGTTTGGGGGAGCGGTGTTCGGTTTTGGCTTCCCTATCTTCCTGGTGCTGATTTCGGCGTGGTTGGACGGGACGTTTCATTTGCCGCGGCTGGTTTATGGTCTGTGGAATAGTTCGCTGGGCTTGTTGATGGCATTTGGGGGCTGGGGGTTGGCAGCCTGGTCTGTGCAGGTGCAGTTTGTGGAGGGCAAGGGCACGCCTGTGCCCATCGTGCCAACTCGTAATCTAGTGCAACGCGGCCCGTACACGTATTGTCGCAATCCCATGGTGTTGGGGGTGATCCTGTTCTATCTGGGTGTGGCCGTGTGGCTGGGGTCGTTGTCGGTGTTGGTGGCGGTGCTGCTGATCTCGCTGCTGTTGTTGCTGTATTTCCGCTTTATCGAGGAAAAGGAGCTGGCGCTGCGCTTTGGTGAGCCGTATCTGACATACAAGGCCAGCACGCCGTTTATTATTCCGCGTTTTCGGCGGCTAGGGCCCGGCGGCTCTGGGTGGGAGTAGGGTAGAGGGATAGGGAGAGAGGGGGATGGGGAGTGGGGGGCAATACGCATTTGGCTTGTCGCTAAGTAAGCGTCCAGGAATAA
>JAADGC010000023.1 GCA_013152585.1 Chloroflexota bacterium | reverse complement strand
ACCTTTGCCGCAGCACCATCTGGCCGAAATTGCTCGCCCTCTCTTGGCGCACGAAAAGCCCTGCTCCAAGAGGCGCGTCCGCGGCATTTGGCAAATGAATCGCGCCCACGACCAAGCCGGGTTCACCCGGCGCCGTTTTGTAGCCCTGCGATTCATCGCCGGGCGGTCGGTGCCAACGGAACCGGATCTTTATTGGCGCGTGCACTGCAAATGAATTTGCAGGCTCACAGGGCCAAGCCCTGATCCCGCCGATTGAAATCGGGGCTCGGGGGCCTGCGGCGACCGATCGTGTTGACAGCGGCCCGCAATTTTCGGCGACCCGACCTCGCTGGGGGGCAGGCAGGGGGGCAAGACCCCGAGCCCCGAATGGATTCGGCGGGGACGCGCCAGCATGTCGTCGCCGCAAAAAGGCCAAAGTCCTCTCAGGGACTCTACCCCTGCTGTGCGCACAGCCAGCCCGATCCCGCCGCCCCGACCCCATCGGCGGGATCCCTTATCAGACCTGCTGTGGGTCTGATAAGAGTCCAGTCCTTACGGGCATGCCTTCTGTGAACAAAGGCATCACAGAAGGCATGTTGTTTGGAATGTAAAAGGTGATCCACCGGGCACCTATTTTTTCAAGGCGGAAAGAATCTCCAAAGCCCTGTCATTGGCATCCTTCAGCAGTAACATGACATATTTATGGTTATGGAAACCGCCGCTCTCGTCGGACTCTGCATACCCCAGATTATGCTGAGCTTCCTCCAACTTAGTTTGCAGCGCTTTGTCCCCTATGCCTTTCATGGCTGCCACGGCCGCCGTCACATTCTCCTGAGCAGTGGCATCCAGGGTGCGGAAGTCCGATTGCCATTCCGGGATCATGTCGAGGAGCTTTGCCTGGTCCTCGTCAGTATGACAGTGCGAGCAGGAGCTCGTGATCGTGCCATCATCCTCCTTCACCGTAATCGCCCACGAGTGCCCATGGAACATAGACGATTTGCTGCCATCCTTGTCGCTCACAAACATGTGACAATCGATGCATCTAGCGCCCGGTTGCGTCTTCAGGCCTGGCACGCCGATACCGCCGGTGCCTTTTATGATGTTGTAGCTAAGGTGATCGGTGTCGGGGAAACGCAGGTTGCCATGACACTGCCCGCAGAGTTCGTTAGTGTTCTGCATGGGCTCATATTGTTTGGTCGCAGAATTAAAGTATGCGGGTTGCTTGGGGTTATGGGGATTATGACAGGCATTGCAAGCGACGTCAGGCCAGTCGGAGCTATGAGCCGGGGCCGTATCCGCGGTAAACTTTCCATCTGCCGTGGTAAAGAAGTACTCCAATGCCTGTGTTTCGCTCAACCTGCCGTTGGTAAGTACGGCTGTGGGCGCATGGCAAGCGATGCAATTCTCGGGATCCTCACCTTTGACTACATCCTCGGCAGACTGCCCGGCACGTTCTTCGCCGAGTTCGCTGGCTACGTCTGCCTGAGTCTTGCTATGCTTGCTGGTCGTCCAGGCGTTATAGGTTAGATGATCCGTGCCAGCAAACCGCAGGTTGCCATGACACTGCCCGCAGGCTTCGCTGGCGCTGTGTAAAGAGGCATACTTCCCCTGTGGAGAGTCGAATAAGGTCGGCTTGCTTGCGGGGTGGCCGCCGGGCACACGGTGGCAGGCTATGCAGGTAATGTTAGGCCAAACATCGGTGTTAGCAGTGGCTGTATCGGCACCGAACTTTCCGTCCGTAACGGTGAAAAAGTGCTTTAAGGCCTGGGTTTCGGTCATCCCACCAGCGGCCAAAATGGCCGTCGGGCCGTGACAGGCAATGCAGTTCTCGGCATCTTCGCCGTGGAGCACCTCATCCGGGGTCTGCCCAGAACGCTCCGAGGCCAGCTCGGTGGCGACATCCGCCTGGGTGTTGGCGTGAGGACCGCCGCTCCACGTGGTATGGATGTCATTATGACAGTCCTGGCAATTCAGTTGCACAAGCACAGCCGGTGGCACCGGCGTTGGGGTGGGAGGGATAGGGGTCGGCGTGGGAGGAACAGGCGTCGGCGTGGGTGGAATGGGTGTTGCCGTAGGCGGGGGGGGAACAGGGGTGTCCGTCGGTATCGGCAGGGGAGTGTTCGTTGCAGGGACAGGGGTAGCAGTGGGCTGCGTGGCGCCGCCACAACTGACCACCGCAGCCATCAACATGACGGCAAGCACAACTACAAGAAGCTTTGAGATGTTCATTTTGAAGTTTTTCCTCTTCCAAAAGCACTAAAAAAGCTAAAAACCATCAAGCAGCACTGCATCGAACCGTGGTTTTTGTCTACGTCGCCCTCGTGTGAACTTACATGCCGCGCAACGACGCCGGGTAAACACGCCGGTCTTGGGCCCCCCACAAACTCAAGATCCTGTTCACGGGACATCTCGCACAGCCGCAGGTTTCATTCGTTAGTGGTGTTTAACAAGATGATCACAGCACTATGCAGACAGCCAGGCTAACAAGCCTAGTCTTATTTTATGGGCGAAGCCCTCTTTTTGATATGATCTTTATCATTGTTGTTTATTCGACTTTATTATTGACTTCGATAATTATTGCTTATGACTCCAGCTTCCTCTTGGTTCAACCACATCCGCGGGGGGCGCAATGCAGACCCCCGCGGAATCCAAAAGAGCCCCAAAAAATAAGTCTATAAGCATTTTTTATCCTTATCGTATGATCAATGTCATTGTTATTTATACGAAGTTATTATTGAATAGATGAAGCAGCACTAATGAGGGAAGTTCCGGCCGCACTCAAGGACGAAATCACATGATCGACGGGCATGATCTCGAGATATTTGTTACCGCCGCCCATTTGCAAAACTTCTCCGCTACGGCCCAAACACTGCACATCAGCCAACCCGCCATCACCCAACGCATTCAATCGTTGGAACGACAACTGCAAGTGCAACTGTTCCAACGCCAAGGACGCCGAGTGGCGCTGAGCGAAGAAGGCGCCTATATGTTGCCGCTGGCTGAAGACTTGCTGTTGCGCAGCAAACGCTTGCAAGAAATGATGCGCTCGTTGCAAGGAGAAGTCGTGGGGCATTTGATCCTCGGCTGTTCGACCACGTCGGGCAAATATGTGATCCCTGGCCTGTTGGCTCGTTTTTGCGAAAAATACCCCGGCGTCAGAGCCACAGTACGCGTGGAATCGCGTTTACGTATGCTGGAACTGCTGCGCCAGTACGAAGTTCATTTTGCCTTCAGCACTGCCCGCATCGAACACCCTGAAATCACCTATCACCGTTTCTTCGACGATGAAGTGGTGCTGATTGCCCCCCACTGCCATCCCTGGGCCGAACGGGAAACTATCACCCCGCCAGAACTCTTGCTCGAGCGCGTGATCCTGCGCGAGGAACGATCAGGCACCTATGGCGCCATGAAAGAGGCCCTGGTCGAAGCCGACATTGCCAGCAACGAACTGCGCACAGTCATGACGCTGGGTAATTCGGAGGCGATCATCATGGCCGTGGAAGAGGGGATTGGCGTCGGTTTCGTGCCCAAAACAGCGGCCTTGCGTTCCCTGCAACTGGGTGGAATTAGCATCATCCCCATTCAGGGCATACAAATGGGCTACACCATCTGGATGGCGTGTAATACCATCCATCCTGCCACCGCCGTGCAGATACATTTTATGGATATGCTGCGCCATGAAGCAGTGGAACCATCGATTCAGGTGGGCCCGCGCTGTCGTTATCTGCAAGAGGTGCCGAAGACGGCATGGGGATAAGGGTGGCTGGCGCAAAACCGGCGAAATGACGTGGATTAGAGGGGCGAAATGACGTGGATTGGAAAACGATAGGGGCGAAAAATTTTTCGCCCCTATCTATCGTTGTTTTCCGCTTTCCGCGTCGGTGCGTTAAAATTCATTTCCCCACCTATCCGTTTCGCCCAGACCTGCCCCTACGCCCATGCTCACCATCCACAAAGCTGACCCCCACGGTCGCATTCTCACCACTTACTCTGCTTGCTTGCTGACGGATAACGATCCCATTCTGGTGCTGGCGCGCTGGCGGCACGACCTCTTGCAGACGCCCTTCGTCACATTCCACCCCGGCGATATCTTTATCGAGCGCTATGACCGACGGCGCTACTACAATATCTTTACTATTTTCAGCGGAGAAGGAATTAGCCTGAGTGATCATTTGTGTGGGGTGCGGGAACAGATTCGGGACGAGGAACGTCTTGCACTTACAATGACAGACATTTTGCAAACCATAACTCAGGCATACCAGGCCCCCTGTACGCTCAAAGGCACCTACGTCAACTTCACATATCCCGTGGAATACGACGCCCGGCAGCAATCCCTGCTGTGGCGTGATTTGGCGCTGGACATGTGGGTGCCTCCGCAGGGCTCCCCCCTGCTGCTCGATGAAGACGAATACGCCGACCTCGACCTGCCTCGACATGACCCACAGGCCGACGCCGCCATCCAGCGCCAGTTACGAAAACTTTGGCAACACGCCTTGCATCGTAGTGGCCCCTTTGCCCAGCCATGAAAAGTCGCCCATCATCTACCCAGTCCCTGCTCAAACTCCTGCTGATCAGCATTCTGATTCTGATCGGCCTCGCCTCGTTGGGTGCCGGGGCCTTGCTCTACACCTATTCGCGCATTGCCGCGAATTTGCCTTCACCGCAAGAACTACAGGACCGGGCCAACACCTTCAAAAGCACGGAAATATACGACCGCGACGGCCATCTCATTTACGAGATATTTCCCAGCGACGGCGGTAGACGCATGATTGCCCCGCTGAGTGAGATCAGCCCGCACCTCATCAACGCCACGCTGGCCACCGAAGACCCCAATTTCTACCGGCATCCGGGCGTGGATCCGGTGGGGGTAGCACGGGCTGTGTATTATGTGCTGCGTGGCGACGCTCGCAACCCCGGCGGCAGCAGCATTGTGCAGCAATTGGTCAAGCTCACCTTTCTCAGCGCCGAAAAAACATACACGCGTAAACTCAAAGAGGCAGTGCTGGCCCTGGAAGTCAGCCGCCGCTACGACAAAGACACCATCCTGGAAATCTACCTCAATCATATCGCCTACGGAAACCTCGCTTTTGGCATCGAAGCTGCGTCCGAAACCTATTTTGGCAAACATGCCAGCGAACTCACCCTGGCCGAAGCCTCGTTACTGGCAGGGCTGCCGCAGGCGCCGGGCCTCTACGATCCCTACATCCATTGGGAAGCGGCTCGCGGACGGCAGGCCGATGTGTTGCGACTGATGGTACAGTACGGCTTTGCCGCCCCCGAGGATGCCTCAGCCGCCTGGCTGGCATTTGCCGACAAATCTGCCGACGACATCCTCCATCATCGCCCGGCCACATTCCCCTATCCCCATTTCATCCTGCAAGTACGCCAGCAGCTCGAAGCCAGTTACGGGGCCGAGATCGTCTCTCGCAGCGGCCTGCGGGTGCGTACCACCCTGGACCCGCGGCTACAACAGGCGGCCGAGGCGGCCGTGGGCGAGGGCATCGCCACTCTTGCTGCCCAGAACGCACACAACGCCGCTCTGGTGGCGCTGGACCCGGCTACGGGGGAAGTCCTGGCCATGGTGGGCTCGCCCGACTACAACGACGTCGAACATGACGGCCAGGTGAATATGGCCCTGGTGCCGCGTCAGACCGGCAGCGTCATCAAGCCGCTCACCTACCTGGCCACCTTCGAGCTCCCCACAGACAACTGGACCCCGGCCACCATCATCCTCGACGAACGCACCGAGTTTCCGGATGCTCCTGGCCGACCGCCCTACATCCCCAAAAACTACGACGGTAAATTCCACGGCCCCGTCAGCGTGCGCTCGGCCCTGGCCAACAGTTACAACATCCCGGCCGTGAAAGCACTGCAACACGTGGGAGTACCGGCGCTGGTCGATCTGGCCCAACGCCTGGGCATTAGCACCTTCACGCGGCCAGATTACGGCCTGGCGCTGACCCTGGGCGGCGGCGAGGCCAGCCTCCTGGAGATGACCGACGCCTTTGTGCCCTTCGCCAACGGTGGCCAGCGTGTGCCAGTGCACTTTATACTCACGGTAGAGACCGAAGCCGGCGATCTGCTGGAAGACAACACCAGGCCCGGGCGCCAACCCGTGATCGCGCCCGAACACGCCTTCCTCATCACCTCTATCCTCAGCGACACCGAGGCCCGCAAACCGGCCTTCGGCAACCTGCGCAAACACCTGGAACTGCCCGACCGGCCCGTGGCAGCCAAGACCGGCACCACCGACGACTGGCGCGATGGCTGGACCATCGGCTACACGCCGCAACTGGTGGCGGGCGTGTGGGTGGGCAATACCGATAACAGCAGTATGGCCAAAGGTCTCAGCGGCACCTTCAGCGCCGCCCCCATCTGGAAAGCCTTCATGGTAGCCGCGCACGCAGTCTGGCCCGTGCAGAGCTTCACGCCTCCCCCCGGCGTCGT
>JAADGC010000209.1 GCA_013152585.1 Chloroflexota bacterium | reverse complement strand
CCCGAGCCTTGATCTGACGTCACCTGCAGCCAGCGACCGTCGGCATCGCGCCCGTGTACGAGTAGCGGTGTTCCGCCTGCCAGGCCACAAATGGTGGAATAGGAGCTACCTGGTCCTGTACGCAGGCGCAAGCTGCGCACATCTGCCCGCACGTGGGGCCGAGGAGTGGGTGTGGCGGTGGGGGTGGAGAGGATGGGCGTCGGCGTCTGCGTGGGTCTGGCTGGCGTCGCGGGATGGGGCTGGACGGCAGCCGGCATCCCTTGCTGCCAGTCGCCGCCATCGCAGTGGCCCAGAGTCAGGACGCCCAGCAGGAACAGTATTTTTACGATGTGCATTTTTGGCTCCTTATAGCATGGTGTCCACAGCGCCGAAACGTTGGTGGGCGTCCTGTAAATCTTCCTGCACCAGGGCTAGGTAACGTCGCAACACCTGTAAATCCGAGTGCCCCATGATCTGCTGCAGGGCGTAGATATTCATGCCTGCCCGCAGGCTCCACAGAGCGAAGGTGCGGCGAAAGGTGTGCGGGTGGCAATGTTTGATACCGGTGGCTTTGCGCAAGCTGCGGGTCAACATTTGCAAACCATAAATAGTGAGGCGCTTGCCCGTGGTCATGCTCAGCCACAGCGGATCTGCTGCAGCCACTGCGCCCCGCTGCATCAAATGCTTGATCAACATCTTGCGCGCCTGGTTCCCCAGGAAGGCTACCCGCTGTTTGCGGCCTTTACCATGGCGAATCCGCACAATTCCCGATTTGATATCGATATCTTCGATGTTGAGGGCGACAAATTCTGAGGCGCGGCAGCCCGTATCCAACAGGAAGAGCACGATGGTCTCGTCCCGCTGATATTTGCAGGCCGCCAGCAAACGCTTTACCTCCTGTGGGGAGAAGGCCGGCAGGATCGGCTGATCCTGTTGGGGCATTCTCACCCGGCGCATGGGATTTCTCTCCAGCATTCCCTCCATCAACATGAAATTGCAGAAGGAGCGAACGCCGCGGGCCGCCGCATGCACGCTGGCAGAAGCGAGCCCTCGCTGCTGCAAAGTAACGAGATAGGCGCGGATATGATAGGGCTGGATATTCCCCGGTTTGAGTATGCCCTGGACCGCCAGCGCCTTCAGGAAGGGCTGGAGTTGTTGCTGGTAGAAGCGCAGGGTTCTGGGCGACAAACGCCGCGCTTTGGCATCCAGCAAGAAGGACTCAAAAGCCAGTGACAGTGAGCTGCTAGTGAGATCATTCTCTTTAAGGATAGTAAGCTGTTCCGAAATCATGGTTCCAACCTCGCTTGTTAGAACCACAACATGTAGTGGTTTAACCACTACATATAGTAGGTGAGCCGCCAGGGACTCGAACCCCGAACCCGCTGATTAAGAGTCAGCTGCTCTGCCAGTTGAGCTAGCGGCCCGTGACTGCTGCTATTATACTGGCTTCTGAGGGCACTGTCAATAATCAGTCCCGCCTCATGCGCCGGGAGCGATGGCGCCGGCTCAGGGCCGGGCATCACGACAGGACGCTACCGGCGCCCGGCGACCAGCCAATGCTCTGGGCGCCCATCAATCCCCGGATGCGGTGCAGGATGTTGAAGGCCACGGTTTCCTTATCGAGCAGGGGCAGTTTTTCTACCGAACCATCCCGGGTAATGATGATGACCCGGTTGGTATCGACGGCAAAACCGGCATCCGCCGCCGTGATATCGTTGAGCACAATCATGTCCAGATTCTTGCGCTCCAGCTTTCTGCGGGCATTGGCCAGTAGATCGCTGGTTTCGGCGGCAAAACCCACCACCAGTTTGGGCATGTTGCTGTGCTGGCGGGCCTCGGCGACGGCTTTGAGCACGTCAGGCGTGCGTTCCAGGGCAATCCCCACGCCTGTCTCTTTTTTCAGCTTGCTGGCGTGCGTGGTCACGGGCCGGAAGTCGGCAATGGCGGCAGCGCTGATCAGCACGTCGGTTTGGGGCAGGATGGCGAGCACGGCATGCAGCATATCTTCGGCCCGGGCAGCCTCGATTTGGGTGACACCCAATGGTGGGGGCACGGTCATGGCGCCGTAGATGAGATTGACTTGGGCGCCCTGATCCCGGGCTACTCGCGCCAGGGCCACGCCCATTTTGCCGCTGGAGCGATTGCCCATAAAACGTACAGGATCCACCCATTCGCGGGTGCCACCGGCGGTGATGGTGATGCGCAGGCCCGACAGGGGGCCATTGCGGGCCAGCAACATACGCAGATGTTCAAGGATGGTGAGGGGATCGGCCATGCGGCCCATGCCCATAGCGCCCGAGGCCAACCGCCCTTGCTCGGGCCCCACCACGTTGACGCCCCGCCCCACCAGGGTTTGCAGGTTGGCCTGCGTGGCCGCATGTTGCCACATGTTGTGTTCCATGGCCGGGGCCACCAGCAGGGGGGCCCGGGTGCTAAGCGTCGTGGCCGTGATGGGATCGTCGGCCATGCCCTGGGCCAGGCGGGCCAGCGTGTGCGCCGTGAGTGGGGCGATGACAAAGGCGTCGGCCTGATGGGCCAGGGTCACATGCCCGATTTTGGCGCCTTCGTATAGTTGCCAGAGATCGGTAACCGGTTGCTGACCGCAGATGGCGCCGAAGCTAAGCGCGGTCACGAATTTTTGCGCCGATTGCGTCATCAGCACCTGCACGTGGGCGCCGGTCTGCACCAGTTTGGAGCAGAGATCCACGGATTTGTAGACAGCGATGCCGCCGGTGATGCCGAGCAAGATGCGTTTGTCGGCCAGGAGGTTGGTGCTCATGTGGAGTTCCTTTCGTAAACGAGACGCAGGCCTTCGAGCGTGAGGTTGGGGTGATGATGGCTGATCAGGGGCAGGTGGGGTGCCAGCAGGTTGGCGACGCCACCGGTGGCGATGACCGGGCAGTCCGGCGCTTGCAGGGCGTGGCGGATGCGTTGCACCATGCCTTCGACCAGGGAAAGATAGCCCAGCACGATGCCGGCGCTCATGGCGGACACGGTGTCGTCGCCGATGGGCTGCGCCGGCAGGTCGAGGTCGATGGTGGGGAGCAGGGCCGTGTCCTGGATGAGGGCGCTGGCGGATGTGTAAAAACCGGGGGCAATGGCGCCACCCACGAAGGCGCCGTCGGCGTCAACGACATCGAATTTGGTGGCCGTGCCGAAGTCGAGGATGAGACAGGGAGCGCCGTAAAGGGCGCTGGCTGCCACGGCATTGAGCAGGCGATCTGCGCCCACGCGCCGGGGTTCTTTCACCCGGACTGCGATGCCCAGCGCCAGGTCGGCGTGCATGATCAGCGGCTGGCGCCGGAACCATGTCTGGCACATCTGCACGAGTGTTTGCGTGAGTGGCGGCACTACCGAGCCGATGGCAACGGCGTCGACGTTAGCGTGCAGGTCGATGCCGGCGCTGGCGCTGAGACTGGCCAGCAAGGCGCGGTACTCGTCGCTGCTGCGGCGAGCATCGGTGCCCAGCCGCCACACGTGGATTAGCTCTTGCTTGTCATAAAGTCCGAAGACGGTGTGGGTATTTCCTGCGTCGATTGCCAGAAACATGGTGTGGGATGGGAATGGGGGTGGGGGTGAAGTATGTGGCCTGGGACTATTGTAGCCAGAGTGAGGGCGTTTGTCTATGTGAGTCGTTCCACCGCCGGCCTGTAGAGCCCGATTTTCTGCTTTCAGCGCCCATTGTGTTGATTGCTTTTCGCCGGAGGGTCATTCCTTACCGTGCGTTTTGCGCACCCAGCGGCAGAAATTGGAAAAACGCCGCCTGATAGGCTTCGTGCACATCCAGATACTCACCGCCCCAGCCGCCGATGATATGCAGGTTGGGGCCGATGACAGCGGCGACGGCGTGTTGCCAGGGGCCGCTGCGCGGCGATTCGATGGTGGACCAGGTGTGTGTCGCCAGATCGAAACGTTCGTGCAGCGGCGTTTCATCCCCCATCCCCCCGCCAAAGGCATAAATGGAGGTGCCGTCGGCGGCAACTGCCAGTCCGGCGCGGGCTGCGGGCAGCGCCGGCTGTGGTTGCCATGTTTGTGTCGTCGGGTCGAAACGCCACATGTCTGCCTGTTCCTGGCTGCCGTCGTACCCTCCCAATAGCCACATGCCGGTGGGCAACGAGACGGCGCCCGCAAAAGCTCGAGGCGCCGGCAAAGGCGTGCCTGTCCGCCAGTCAGCACTGGCCGGGTCATAGACAAAGACGGCGTCACTCACTGCCTGCCCGTCCCATCCACCCAAATAATACAGTTGCTCCTGCCAGTTTAGCAAAGCCCCCCCGCAGCGGGCCGCGGGCAGGGGCGTCATTTCTTGCCAGCTTCCGGTTTCGGGATCAAAGCTATCGACCCGTGCCAGGGCCGTTGCATCCTGGCAGCCTCCGGCGACGATCAACTTGTGGGCGAGAGGGGCGGCTGCGGGCGCCCGGGCGGCCACGGGCCTTGGCGCCAGGCGCTGCCACACATCGAGCGTGGGAATATACACTTCCAGCACGGCAGAATCTTGGGTAGCGGTCTCACCTCCCACCACATACAGCCGCCCATTGAGGAAGGCGGCGGCGGCCCGGCTGCGGGCCGTTGGCATCGACGAACGCTGTGTCCAGCGGGGCACATTGTGCCGGGGCAGGGGCGTGGTGCGTGCTGCGCCCCGGTCTGTGGTAAAGTCGGCGGACACGGCCTGAGTGGGCACCCACACATGTTGCGGCCACAAACCCAGCACCAGCGCCAGTGCCAGCGCCACCACAACGCCCACCCATTGCCAATGGGGTGCAGGCTGGGTCAGGGGTGGCCAGGTGGGGAGAGCGATCTCAGGGGTGGGGTCAGTTTGCAGGCCGGGCACCGAAATCCACCCCCGGCGCACTGCCTCCATGGTGGCCTCGGTGCGGGATTGCACGGCCATCTTTTCGAAGATATTGCGGACGTGCACCTTGACCGTGTTGGGGCTGATCACCAAACGCTGGGCAATCTCATCATTGCTCAGTCCTTCCGCCAGATGTCCCAATATCTCGGTTTCACGACGGGTCAGTGGTTTGGCTGCATTCATACACCGATTATACACATAAAAAGGGTCAAAGCCGAAAGCCCGCCCCACTTGCTTGATGGACGGACTGCACGTACAATGCAAGCATGGAAGTTGTCTCCCCTCCCGCTTCGGCGCCCCACCGTATTCTGGCCATCAAACTGGCCGATCTCGGCGATGTGCTCAACATCACCCCGGCATTGCGTGCCCTGCGCCACAGCTTTCCCCGGGCCCGGCTCGATGTCTTGCTCAACCCTCACACCACAGCCCTGCTGCAGGGCTCAGAACTTATCGATCACATCATGGTCTTCCCCAAAGTGCAATACGAGGGCAACAGTGTGCTCTGGCCCTGGAGATGGCCGGGTCTGGGAGGCTATTTGGGGGGGCTGCGGCAGCAACGCTACGATACTGTCGTCGATTTTCACCATCTCACCACGCCGTTGGGCCGGCTCAAGCAGCGTTTGCTGATCGCCGCCACCGGGGCCAAGGTCACGGTGGGGCTCGACAACGGGCACGGAAACTGGTTCACGCACCCCGTACCCGACCGGGGTTTTGGCATCATGCCCGAGGGTGCCTACTGGCTGGCTTTAGCCAAACGCCTGGGGGCCGAAAGCGCTGACACGCGGCTACATTTGCCGGTCGCTCCTGCCGATGCCGCCGCTGCCGATCGTCTGTTGGCCGAGGCCGGTCTCGTGCCGGGGCGTTTCGTCGTGTTGCATCCCGGCTCTGGGGGATTTTCGTTGGCCCGGCGCTGGGAAGCCGCTAAATTTGCCCGGCTGGCCGCGGCGCTGTGGCGGCAACACGATCTAGCGGCCGTTGTGGTGGGAAGCGCCGACGACGGAGCTGACGAGTTGCTGGCTGAGGGTAGTTCTCCGCTCATCGACTTCAGTCAGCGCACCAGTTTAGGCCAGTTGGCGGCCCTGTTGCAGCGGGCGGCCCTGTTTGTGGGCGCCGACAGTGGCGTCATGCACATGGCCGCGGCCATGCAAACGCCCGTGGTGGCGATCTTCGGCCCCAGCAACCATCTCGCCTGGGCGCCCTGGACGCCCACCAGCCGTAGCGAAGTGGTGCGTCTGGACATTTCCTGTTCGCCCTGTGCCTATGTCGGGCACGGCTTGGGCTGGCGCCATGGCTGCCCCGAGCGCACCTGTCTGGCCGATCTGGGCGTGGCCCAAGTGCTGGCCGCTGCCGACCGCTTACTCGCTCCCACTCCCGGTTGACCCTGCCCATGCGTATCCCCGACCCTCTGTTCATCCTTGGCATTCCTGTGCATCCCATCACCTACCCTTTGTTCCTCGACATTGTGGCTGACTTCATCGCCGAGCGCAGCCCCCGGCAGATATGCACCGCCAATCCCGAGTTTGTGATGACGGCGCAGCGAGACCCGGCTTTCCGGCAGGTGTTGCAGGGGGCCGATTTGGTGGCAGCGGATGGCGTCGGCCTCTTGTGGGCAGCCCGCCGCCTGGGGCATGACCTCCCGCAACGGGTGACGGGATCCGATGGACTATTCTATTTGGCAGAGCGGGCCGCTCGATCGGGGTGGCGCCTGTATTTTTTGGGTGCCCAGCCTGGTGTAGCGGCAGCGGCTGCTCACAAGCTGGCAGTGCGTTATCCCGGCCTGCAGGTGGTGGGCACTTATGACGGCTCGCCCGCCGACAGCGACTTCCCGGCCATTGCCGAGCGCATCCGGGCAGTGCAGCCCGATCTTCTGCTGGTGGCTTACGGAGCGCCAGGGCAGGACCTGTGGATTGCTCGACATAAGATCGAGCTAAACGTACCGGTCTGTATGGGAGTGGGGGGGGCCTTCGACCACGTGGTGGGTGTGCGGCGTCGGGCCCCCGCCTGGATGATCCGCTTGAATATGGAATGGTTGTGGCGGCTGATCACGCAGCCCTGGCGCTGGCGGCGGCAGCTTGATCTACCACGATTTGTGTGGGCAGTGCTACGTTCGGGCGCCGCTAGTTCTGATCAAACTTGATCCACACTTCGCCCTGGCCAGCGGGCATGGTGAAGGTGAAGGTCTGGCTGTCGCGTTCGCCGTTGCCGTCCAGCACCCAGATGGTGTAGTTACCGGCCACACTATTGCCTGGCAGATCGTTGACACCGATCTTATACTCGTAGTTATAGTCGCCGTTGGGGCCCTGACGCTTGTCGCCGGTCCAACTGCGCACTTTGTCCGAGACCGGCAGCTTGACGCCATCTTTTTCCAGCCATACAAAGTAGCTGCCCTGGGCTTCGTTATTGCGGCCGCCATGCACAAATGCCAGCGTGAGCTTGAGCTCGCTGCCGCCGTTGGGGGCAAACGCTGGGCCGCCTCGCATTTTGAATTTACAACCATCGCCACCGATGTTGGCGCAGGGATCGGGGGCAGTGGGTACCGGGGTGGCGGTAGGAGGCACCGGGGTAGCAGTGGGGCGGACGGGTGCCGGCGGGATGTTGGTGGCTACCTGCACGATGTCGCCTTGGTTGACCTGCACCAGGTCGCCATAAATCCACACCGGCTGGCCGTCGACCTGGATTTGCCACCAGTCGCCGGCAGGATTCTTGGCCAGGATAGCGAATTGATCACCGGCCCGCGCGGTGCCGGTGCGATCATAGGCCACGCCAGGGCCGCTGCGCAGGTTGGCTTTGGGGCTTGTCACCAGCACGACGGGTTGTGGCTCCGGGGTGGCGGTGGGGGGCAGGGGCGTAGCGGTCGGGGCCGCAGGTGGGACGGGGGTATCCGTGGGGGCAGGCACCGGTGTGGGCGCGACTGCTACAGGGG
>JAADGC010000097.1 GCA_013152585.1 Chloroflexota bacterium | reverse complement strand
GTTATCCGGCACTAAAAGGTTAATAGTAAGCGTTAGGGCGGGATTTTTTACTGGAATTGGCTTGTCGATGGCTATTTTGGTGTCACGGTTGGGGGTTGGGGAGGGTTTTGTTGGATTTTTGAGATAAATGGAGATAGCGGATGTGTATAGACAATTGACTACGCGAAGAGCATGTCTTTCTCTTCCCCCTTAAAGCGCGAAAATGTGCGTGATAACGGTGGTGCCGACGCCACCGACACTCTGCATCATGGCAATTTCCGGAGAGATCAATGAATTGGGGCCGGCGCACCCTGTGAGCTGCGACACGATCTCGCAAGCTTGATACAGAGCCGTCGCGCCGATAGGATGTCCCCGCGCCTTGAGGCCGCCCAGTGTGGTGATGGGAATCTTGCCAGCGTGACTGATCTCCATGTCCGCAGCCAGTCGCCAGCCCTCCCCCGGCGAAGCATAGCCCACCGCCTCCAGGATCATGCAGGCCATAATGCTGAAGGCATCGTGTAGCTCAAAGAAATCGATGTCGTCCCGATGCACGTTGGCAGCTCTGAATGCCTTGAGTGCCGAATGATGGGAAGCGGCCAGGAAAAGCGGATCTTTGCGGTCACTCATGCGAAAACGATCGGTGGCGACGCCGGAAGCCAGAATGCGCACAGGATGGTGGCTCAATGAGCGTGCTTGCGCCGTGGGGGCCAGTAAAACGGCAGCAGCACCATCACATATGGGCGAGCAGTCGAACAGCCGCAAGGGATAGCTAACAACGCGCGAGTTCAGTATATCCTCGCGGGTGACAACTTTGTCCTTGAACAAAGCATAGGGATTATTGTGGGCATTGTTATGCGCATTCAGGCTGAAATTGACAAAGGCATCTGCGGGCACATGGTATTTTTTCCTGTACAGCCGCATCAGCTCCGCATTTTGGCCGATCAGGGTGGCCCCGTTCACCACTTCCCGCTCGGCGTCTAAAGCTTTTGCCAGCACCGACGTGGGCACGCCATCGCTCATCCTTTCCACGCCTACGGCGAGCGCCAAATCGGCCTGCTCACTGGCGACTGCCAGATAGGCCAGACGCAGAGCCGCCGCCCCTGTGGCGGTGGCGGCCCGCACATCCAGGGCCTCAATCCCTCTCAACCCGGCCTCATCAGCAATCAAAGCCCCAACATGTTTTTGCCCCTGCAATTCGTCACTGAGCATGTTGCCCAGGAACAACGCATCCACCTCCGTTACTTCGGCATCCCTCATGGCCAGGTGCACGACCGCTGCGCCCATTTCCCGAAGTGACTTGTCACAGCTTTTTTGGACCGGGAGTCGGCCCGTGCCAACAATGCTAACAGGTCTCATGGCTTGTCTCCAGTTCTGCAATGTGTTAAGAACGAAACCAATACCGAACGAGAAGAGTATAAGGAGTGAACTCAGAAAGTGTCAAGATTGGCGGCACCGATTGGCAGAGACTTGCCGAGGCAATCCCTGGGTGCTACAATGAAAACTCACCTTCTCGTGATCCAAACGCATCTCTCATTAAAGGAGTAGACCCGTGGAATTAAGTGGAAGTTACACCTTTGCAGCACCCCGCACAGAGGTCTGGGACGCGCTCATGGACCCGGAAGTGCTGGCAAAAATGCTGCCTGGCACCGAACGACTCGACAAAGTCGGCGACAATAGCTTTGAGGGCGTGCTGAACGTACGCGTGGGACCGGTGCAGGGCCGATTTAAGGGAGTCGTAAGCTTGATCGATCTCAAAGACCAGGAAAGTTTTCGCATGGAAGTCGAAGGTCGGGGGCCGGCCGGATTTGTACGCGGGGGGGGAGATGTGGTGCTGACTGAAGTTGAAGACGCCAAGACGGTGCTCAGCTATCAGGGAACCGGGGACGTTGGTGGCCGTATTGCCAGTGTGGGACAGCGCCTGGTGGAGACCTCGGCCAAATCTATTTTGCGCCAGGGACTGGAAAGCCTGGACCGCATCATACTGGCCCGTCAGCAGCCCGCAGCGCCTCCCCAGCCAACGCCAGAGGCACCGGGAGCGGCGGCGCCCCAGCCGGCACCCACGCCCGAGATCAACCCGCCCAGCGAGCTGGAAGTCACCCTGCGTTTGGCCCAGGACATCTTTGCCGAATACGTGCCCGCGGAGCAACGTCCTTATGTCGTCGGCGGCCTGGCCACGCTGAGCGTTGTCCTGGTGCTGTGGCTTTTGCGAAAGCTCTTCTGTCATTCCTCGTAGCAGGCATGGCCGTCCCATGAAGCCATGCCCAACCATGAAACGGGGGGCTGGCGAAAATCAATTTCGTCGTTTTGACGCTGCAAAAAACAGTGTGCTATACTGCACTTTGCCGACCGGTTCACATTTCCACTCAAACTGAATCACTAGCGAGATACCATGGCAGCTATCAACGCCGAAATTCGACGGAGCGCTTACTACGATTCCGTTGTGCTCATGCAGTTACAACGGGCGCTGGTAGAACTCCCCGGTGTCCAGGACGCCGGTGTAGTGATGGGCACTACAGCCAACAAAGAAATCCTTGCCCAGAGCGGTCTCCTCACGGATGCCGCCAACGCGGCCAAAGCTGACGATCTGATCATCGTTGTCAGCGCCGAAGATGAAAGCATCGCTGGTGCCGCCATCGCCCAGGTGGATGAGCTCCTCAAACGCCGCCACACGCAGGCCGCCAATCAAACATACCGTCCCAAATCCATCGATGCGGCCGCCCGCATGATGCCACAGGCCAACTGGATGCTCGTTTCGGTGCCAGGCCAATACGCGGCGGGCGTAGCGAAGCAGGGATTGTCGTTGGGCAAACATATATTTCTTTACAGCGATAACGTTTCGCTCGAAGACGAAATTGATCTCAAGCGCATTGCTGCCGACAAAGGCTTGCTGGTGATGGGCCCCGATTGCGGCACAGCCCTTGTCAGCGGCGTCGGCCTGGGCTTCGCCAATCGCGTGCGGCAAGGCCCCATCGGCGTCGTCGCAGCCTCGGGCACCGGATTGCAACAGGTGACATCCCGTATCCATCAACTGGGCAGTGGCATTACCCTGGGCCTGGGCACCGGGGGCCGTGATCTCTCAGAAGCTGTGGGGGCACAGACAGCTTTGCAGGGATTAGACATACTCAGCCGCGATATCGAGACCCGGGTGATCGTTCTGATCTCCAAACCCCCTGCCGAACGGGTCGCCCGGCGACTTCTGCGGGCAGCACGGGCGACGGGCAAACCGGTTGTGGTCGATTTTATCGGCTACCAAGCGCCCCAGGCCGAGGATGGCACCATCCACTTTGCCCACACGCTGGATGACGCAGCCGAGCTGGCCGTGTCGTTGAGCCGCAATGCCCCGCCAATCGCCGCCGAAACACCGGCGCTCCCCTTTGCCGCCGGACAACGCTACTTGCGGGGCCTCTTCTCGGGTGGCACCCTGGCCTACGAAGCCCTATTACTTCTGCAAGACTACCTGCCGGCCGTCTACTCTAACACGCCGCTGGAGCCGGCCTACCGTCTGCAGAATGCCCTCGTCAGCCAGGAACACACGATTATCGATCTGGGCGAAGACGAGTTTACCGTGGGCCGCCTACACCCCATGATGGATAACGACCTGCGTATCCGCCGCCTGCAACAAGAGGCGGCCGATCCCCAGGTGGCCATCATCCTGCTGGACGTGGTCCTGGGCTATGGCGCTCATCCCGATCCTGCCAGCGAGCTGGGCCCGGCCATCGCCGCAGCCCGAGCCACCGCCCAGGCTGCTGGACGCACGCTGGAAGTGGTGGCAGTCGTCGTAGGCACAGATGAAGACCCCCAGAATTTGAGCGCCCAGATGGAGCAGTTGCAGCAAGCCGGTGCCCACGTCGCCCTCGGCAATGAGAGCGGTGTCCGCTATGTAGGCGAACGACTGCGCAACCTGAATGGCATCGTCAGCGGGAAGCCGGTCTCTTTAGACACCGTGCAGCCACCCCTTGCGGCCATCAACGTCGGCCTGGAATCATTTGCCGAAAGCTTGCATGCCCAGGAGGCGCAAGTCGTGCATGTCGAGTGGCGGCCCTCAGCCGGTGGTAATGAACGGCTGGCCTCCATTCTGGCTCGAATGAGGGAACGCTGACAGCTCGGCGTCAGACTGGGAGCCGTACCGCTCCCTATGCGACTGATCCCCTGACAACTTCAAACTTCGGACGCCGGTGAGCCCATCACGATGTCTCACCGGCTCCTCATTTCCTCCGCCCCTTTATTTTTCCTCCTCAAGCTTTATTTTTCCACACAATCCGTCCGGCTCATGGCGCCAAGATCCCGCAGGGTCTTTGCCCTGGCCGATGACTGATCACAGACCACTATTCTACTCAAACGAGGTACTTTATGGACATTGATCGAGCAAACACAGAAACAGTGGAACGTATGATGGAAGCTCGTCCCGTGCTGGTGGGCCTGGGCAAAGCCATCGACGTTGTTCCCGGCATGCGCCACAACCTGTTACTGCACGCCGGCCCCCCCATCACCTGGGACAGAGCTTCGGGACCGATGAGAGGCGCCCTGATTGGTGCGCTCCTCTTCGAGGGCAAAGCCCAAAATGCCGCGGAGGCAGAAGCGCTGGTCAAGTCGGGGGCAATCGATCTGGAGCCCTGCCATGATCACCAGGCAGTGGGCCCGATGGCGGGCGTTACATCACCGTCGATGGAGATGTACATCCTGGAAAACAAGACTCATGGCAATTTCTCCTATTCCAACCTGAATGAAGGCTACGGCAAGGTATTGCGCTACGGCGCCTATGATGCCAGCGTGCTCAAGCGCCTGCACTGGCTGAATGATGTGATGGCACCCGTCCTGCGCCACGCCATCGAAGCCGGTGGCGGCATCGATATCAAAGCCCTATTGGCTGAGGCCCTGCACATGGGAGACGAGGGACACAACCGCAACAAAGCCGGCTCCATCCTCTATCTCAAAGCCCTGGCTCCCCATGTGGCCAAGGCAGCCCCCAATGCCGATGTGGCCGCCGCCATTCTCAAAGATATCGGCGACAATGCCCTCAGTGTCCTCAATCCGGTGATGGCGGCGTGCAAAGCCATGGCGGATGCCGGGCGCAACATCGAAGGCAGCACCATCGTCACGGCCATGGCTCGCAACGGCACCGATATTGGCATCCGCGTCAGCGGCCTCGGCGATCAATGGTTCACTGCCCCCTGCCCGCAGCCCAGGGGACTTTACTTCCCCGGCTTCACCGCCGAAGATGGTAGCCCCGACATCGGCGACAGCACCATCACCGAAACCGCCGGTATTGGCGGCTTTGCCATGGCGGCCGCTCCGGCCATCGTCACTTTTGTCAGCGGCACGCCCCAAGATGCCATCGACACCACGCTGGAGATGTACGAGATCACCTTTACCGAGCACAAATACTTCACCATTCCGGCGCTGGGCTTCCGCGGCACACCGACCGGCCTCGACATCCGCAAAGTGGTCGAGACCGGCATCGAACCGCGGGTGAACACAGGCATCGCCCACAAAGATGCCGGCGTGGGTCAGATCGGCGCCGGCCTTGTGCGCCCGCCGATGGCCCTGTTTGAAAAAGCCCTCGTCGCTTATGCCGAAAAATACGGCTTTTAGTAACGCATCCTCTCACTTCTTACTCCCAGGAGTTTCTTATGAACCGCGAAACAATTATCTCCACACTGGCAAATGCCGAAGTCTTTGATCTGTCACAAGATCTGAGCATCTTCACACCTCCCTGGCCCGGCGACAAAGCGCTGGAAATCACCTTCTTCAAGCGCGTTACCGGCGCTTATGGCGGCGGCCTGGGCGCCAATGGCCAGTTCATCCGCTGGAGCAATACCACCGGCACCCACCTGGTGGGCGAACGCGCTTATAACTCGGGCGGCCGGGCCTTGGCCGATGTACCGATCGACGCTGTCACAGGTCGCGGGATCGTCGTCGACATCTCCGATCTGGTCTCGGATTACAGCGTGTACACGCCAGAAATGATCACCAGCCGCGCCGATGTACACAAAGGCGACATCCTCATCATCAACACGGGCTACCATCGCTACTCCTGGGATCGACCCGATGTCGTCAATCCCGAAGCGCAGGGCGGTGTCGAGAGCAAAGAATTCGGCTTCCTCGTCCGTCACCCGGGCCCTTCGATGTCGTTTTACAAATGGGCGCTGGACATGGAGCTGAAGATCGTCGGTGTAGATTGCGGCATCGCCGAACACCCGATGAACACCAACATCCGCACCATGCACGCCGGCGAGTTCGAAAAGGCCGAAGCCAAGCTCAAGGCCGAACACGGCAAATCCTGGGATGAAATGTTCCCACCGCAGGAATACTACCATCTCACCCATCAGGTCGTACCTAAATCCCATCTTCTCTTCGCCGAATCTCTGGTGGGACAAATCGACGAACTCAACGGCAAACGCGCCTGGTTCATGTTGCTGCCCCTGCCCTACATGGAAGTCGCCAGCTCGTGGATGCGCCCCGTCGCCTATCGCCCCCCTGCCGGCATGGACGAAGAAACCTTCTTCCAGATGCTCGATGATGCCGAAATTCTGGACTTCACCCTGCCCTTCAGCGTGCAAACCCCGCAATGGGCCAATTACGAACCGCTTGTTGTTCATTATGTCAAGCGTGTAGGCGGGCTGGGCTATGGCCTGGGCCGCAACACCGCCCTCTGCGAAGCCAGTTTCCATCTTGCTACTCACATGGACGGCGAGAAACACTTCTGGCCCAATGGCCGCACCATTGGCCAAGTGCCGCTGCAGCACTGGATCGGCCCCGGCGCCATCGCCGACATCTCCGACATGGTGTCCGACCTGGATGTGTACTCGCCCGAGATGATCGAGAGCGTCGTGGATGTGCACGAGGGCGACATCCTCATCATCAAGACCGGCTTCCACAAATACGGCTGGAACAGCCCCGACTCCGACGAATTCCGCTACATGCTGCGTCATCCCGGCCCCTCACCCGACTTCTCCGCCTGGGTCATCAGCAAGAAAATCAAGTGGTTGGGCGTCGATGCCGTCAGCCAGGACCATCCCATGAACACCATCCAGCGTGTCTGGCATCCCAAGACCTTCGCCGAGGCCAACGCCAAGCTCAAGGCTCGTTTCGGCAAAGACTGGGATGAGATGTTCGCACTGGACAAATTCTACCAGGATACCCACCTGAATCTCTTCCCCAAAGGCATCGTCCATGCCGAGAACCTGGGCAATGATATGGCACGCACACCCAGTGGCCGCTACTACCTCGGCGTCTACCTGCCCAAGGGAATGGAGACCGCTTCCATGTGGGGACGATTTATCGCCATCAAAGAAGGATAAACGTATGAAGCCCCCACCCTTTGCATACCACGCTCCCACGACGCTTGACGAAGCTCTGCAGCTCATGGCGGAGCATGGTTACGGCGCCAAGGTACTGGCCGGCGGCCAGAGCCTGATCGCCACCATGAATTTCCGCCTGGCTGCCCCGGCCGTTCTCATCGATCTCAACAAGATCCCCGAGCTCAGCATCATCCAACCGACGGCCGAGGGCGGTGCCCTGGTGGGGGCTATGACCCGGCATGTGCAGGTAGAGCAGAGCGAGCTCATCGCCCGCACGGCGCCCCTGCTCCATGCCACCATGCCACACATCGCTCATCCTCAGATCCGCAACCGCGGCACGTTCGGCGGTTCCATCGCCCATGCCGATCCCGCCGCCGAACTCCCTGCCTTTCTGCGCGCCGTGCGCGGCCAGGTTCTGGCCCAAAGCAGGCGCGGGCAGCGCTGGATCGACGCTGACGACTTCTTCATCGGTCTGTTTAGCACTGCCCTCGAGCCCGATGAGATTGTCACGGCAGTCCGGTTGCCAGCCATGCCGGCGCGCAGCGGATGGTCGATGCAAGAACTATCGCGGCGCCATGGCGATTTTGCCTTGGTGGCCGTCGAGGCCCTGCTCACACTCGATGCCGATGGCGCCTGTGATGATGTGCGCCTGGCGTTTTGCGGCGTAGGCGAGGGCCCTGTGCTGGCCACCGCCGCCGCCGCGGTGCTGCAGGGACAGCGTCCCACGGCCGAGGTGATCGAGGCCGCGGCTGCGATTGCAGCCAGCGATGATGTCGACCCCCACAGCGACGTTCATGCCACATCCGCATACCGTAGGCATCTGGTGGATGTGCTGGCCAAACGAGCTCTGACCGCAGCCTGCGCCCGCGCCGCCGGCGAGGAGGTGTAAGGTGAACCAAATAATGAAAATATCCGTCACAGTCAATGGCGTTCTGTACGAGCGCAGCGTGGAACCTCGCCTGCTCCTGAGCGATTTCATCCGCCACGAGTTGGGGCTCACCGGCACCCACGTAGGCTGTGAGCATGGCGTTTGTGGCGCCTGCACCATCCTTTTTGACGGCGCCGCGGTGCGCTCCTGCTTGATGTTTGCGGTGCAGGCGGATGCACACGAAATCGTGACAGTCGAAGGCCTTAGTCCTGATCCCCAACACCTGGATGCTCTCCAGGAAGCCTTCTGGGAGGCCCACGGCCTGCAATGCGGCTTTTGTACGCCGGGATTTCTGATGACGCTCAAGCCTTTCCTGGCGCAGAACCCCGATCCCAGCGATGAGGAAATCCGGGAGGCCATCTCCGGCAACCTTTGTCGTTGCACCGGATACGAGCACATTGTGGATGCGGTCAAACTGGCAGCAGCTAAAATGAAGGAGAGCTCCTCATGAGTAAACGCTATATTGGCCAACGGATCAAGCGCAACGAAGACCCGGCGCTGTTGACAGGCCAGGCCCTCTTTACCGATGATGTGCATCTGCCGGGCATGTTGCATGTTGCTTTTGTACGCAGCGACTATGCCCATGGCCGCATTCGCAGCATCGATGCCAGCTATGCCCGAGAAATGCCGGGCGTGGTAGCCGTGTACACGGCCGCCGACCTGGGCGCCTACTGGCGGCCCGGCCCGCCCCTGGTTTCTCCCCCGCCGGTGAAAGGCGCCATCTTCAATGCCCGCACGCAGGTACCGCTGGCCAAAGACAAGGTGCGCCACGTGGGCGAAGCCATCGTCATGATCGTCGCCGAAAGCCGCTACATCGCCGAAGATGCCGTCGAGCAGGTTTTTGTGGATATCGAAGCCCTGCCGGCAGTGGTAGATCTGGAAAAAGCGCTGGCGCCCGACGCCATTCTCATTCACGAAGACCTGGATTCCAACCTGGCGGCCTATATCTTCCAGCAAAAGGGCGACTACGAAAGCGCCCGGGCTCAGGCCGATGTGGTTATCAAACGCCGCCTTTACTACGATCATGGCATTGCCGCGGCCATGGAGAACCGGGGCATCGTCGCCACCTGGGATGCCAAGACGCAACGTCTGACTATGTGGGACACTACGCAGGCGCCGGTGGTCATCCGCAACGGCATGGCGGCCATGCTGGGCCTATCCGAGTCGCAGGTGCGGGTGATTGCGCCCTTTATCGGCGGCGGCTTCGGGCCTAAAATCATGATGTTTTATCCCGAAGAAGTGCTGTTACCCTGGGCTTCCATGCAGTTGCAGCGGCCGATCAAATGGATCGAGGATCGCCGGGAGAACTTTTTTGCTACCACGCACGAGCGTGACCAGATTCACTGGGCCGAGATTGCCCTCACCAAAGAGGGCCGCGTTCTCGGCTTCAAGGATGAGTTCATCCATGATACCGGTGCTTACGATCCCTACGGCCTGACGGTGCCCATCAACAGCCAATGCACCCTCCTGGGCTGTTACGATGTGCCCAACTATGCCTCTGAATTCAAGGTCGTCTTTACCAACAAGACGCTTGTCACCCCCTATCGGGGGGCAGGGCGGCAGCACGGTGTCTTCGTGATGGAGCGTATGCTCGATATTGCCGCCAGGCAACTGGGTATCGACCGCGCCGAGATCCGGCGCCGCAACTTCATCCCCCCCGACAAGTTCCCCTACAACAACGAGCTTATCTACCAGGATTTTGTACCCCTGGTCTACGATAGTGGTAATTACGAGCCGGCGTTGGATAAAGCCCTGGAGATGATCGGCTACGAGCAGTTCATCAGTGAGGAACAACCCCGCTTGCGTGCCGAGGGTCGCCATGTGGGCATCGGTGTGGTCACGTATGTGGAAGGCACCGGTATCGGGCCGTATGAAGGCGCCCGGGTGCAGGTGGAAAGCACGGGCAAAGTCAACGTTTCTACGGGCATCGGCACCCAGGGGCAGGGACACTTTACCTCCTTTGCTCAGGTGGTAGCCGATCAGTTGGGCGTGAGCCCGCGTGACGTTCATCTGGTAACAGGCGACACCGATCAGTTCCATTGGGGCACCGGCACGTTCGCCAGCCGGGGGGCCGTGGTGGCCGGCAACGCCATCAACGCCGCTGCTGCTGCCGTGCGCAGGAAAATCCTGGCGATGGCCAGCCGGGAACTGGAAGCGCCGGAAGAGGACCTGGAGCTGGTGGACGGCGTTGTGCGGGATAAGAAAAACCCCGAATTCGCCATCGCCCTCAAAGACCTGGCCGCCAAGGCCAACCCCCTGCGGGGGGCCGTGCGCCCGGGTACCGAGCCCGGCCTGGAGGCCACCGATTATTTCGGCCCCGAACGCGGGGTCACGGCCAATGGCGTTCATGCCATGATCCTGGAAGTGGACCCGGAAACGGCCATGATCAAGATACTCAAATACGTGGCCGTGCATGATTGCGGCACCGTGCTGAATCCGCTGATCGTCGATGGTCAGGTGCAGGGCGGTATCGCCCAAGGCATCGGCAATGCTTTTTATGAGAAGATCGTCTACGACGACAACGGCCAGCTTCTCACAGCCTCGTTCATGGACTATTTGCTGCCCACCTCGATGGAGGTGCCGTCGCTGGATATCGGGCATGAGACGACCCCTTCGCCGCTGAACCCCCTGGGCACCAAGGGCACCGGTGAAGCGGGCGCCATTCCCGTGGGCCCCCTCTTCGCCCAGGCTGTCGAAGATGCCCTGGCAGAGTACGACCTGGAAGTGCTGGAGATTCCCCTCAGTCCCAACCGGCTCTTCGAGTTGTTGCAAAGTAAAAATAAGGACGCCTGACGGGCGGCGAGGCGCTGCGATCAAGCCAAAAACGAGTGGCGAGCAGCACCGCGGCAAAATACTCTTACACCGGCGCCACTCAACCCCTGGTAGCGACTTCCCGCAATTGCTCAGGCTCTTTGATCACAACCCGGCCCCGCACGCTGGCGACAAGGCCGCTTTTACGAAAACGACTCATCACCCGAATGGCAGTCTCGACCGTGGTGCCTGTCATCTCGGCAATGTCCTGTCGGGTCAAAGCCATGTCGATTAAGACGGCGCCGGGATGTGTGCTGTAGCTGCGTCCGGCCAGATCCGCCAATCGCAACAATGTGCGGGCAATACGCTGTTCCACCCGATCCACCGCCAGACTACGCACGAGTTCGTTGGTCACCCGCAGGCGCCGACTGAGTTCGGAAATAACCCCCATGCTGATGGGAGGATAGCGTTCGAGTAAAGAGAAGAAATCGGAGCGGGCAATGGACACAACCGCCACATCTTCCAAGGTGACGGCGGTCATGGAGTAGGGGCGACCGTCAAAGATGGCCATTTCACCAATCAACTGCCCTGGCCCCAACACTTCCATCACCACGTCCCGACCATGGCCGGTATGGCGCACCAGTTTTACCCGACCCATCCACATGATGTAGAGCGCCGTAGGCGGATCCCCCTGGAAGAAGATATAGGAATCCTTGGGATAGCAGTGGCCATTGAGCAAAGGGGTTACCTGGCCCCATTCTTGTTCCGAAAGGCCCCGAAACAGAGGCACAGAATGCGCCACCTGCACCATGTTCCATTGTAGTTTATCCAATCGATAATTGGGCCGCTCGATGGTCGTCGGAACCATACTTCGAGTTGCACCGCCTTCGTGCCTGCGCACAGATATGTGTAGTGTGTGATAAATATTCTAACACACAGCACTCTCTTTTTCCAATATGCTGCTGTGCAGGGGTGCGTCTCAAAAAGGGGGCATTGGGTTGGAGGAAGCGCTGCGGCGCATCACGGATGCGCCGAGCGCTTCATTTTTTCGTGTGTTGACCGCATCCATGATGCGACCAACACACGCCACCAAAAACATGAGACGCACCCGCCGTGCAGGGTGCGTCTCAATGCGAATCCGTTTTGCTCTCGCTGACTGAAGTCAGGCTCTTCAGGCCTGCGGCCAGGAGTCGGCCTTCGCCGACTCTCCATGAGGTGAAGATGGGACGGCGAAAGCCGACTTCCGACGCGAAGCACCTAAAGTGCCCGAGCCTGTCCTCGAGTGCGTCGCAGCTCACACCCCATCATTCTGCCTCGGCGTCCGTTTTCAGCAGCCGATAGCGATGTTCGATGACGGCTGTTTTTTCCAGCATGGCCGAGGCCGAGCAGTATTTTTCTTCGGAGAGTTGAATGGCGCGTTGCAGTTTGTTTTCGTCAACATCGCCGCTCACCACGTATTCAATGGTGATATGGGTGTAGACGCGGGGGGGGTCCGGCGCCCGCTCGCCTTTGATGGTCACGCTCAGGCCGGCCAGCGGCTGGCGCTGACGCCGTAGGATCATGACCACGTCGATAGCCGTGCATCCGGCCAACCCCACCAGCATCAGCTCCATGGGGCTGGGACCGGCACTTGCGCCATCCTTGTTGCCGCCGCCATCTAACACCAGGGTGTGGCCGCTGCCAGTGGCAGCGGAAAAGGTCATTTCATCAATCCATTGCACGGTTGTTTCGTTCATAATAGCTCCGATGGGGGGTGTGTAGGCACCACCTTGCTCAGCACCACCAGGGCGCTGATACGATCGGTGATGGTTTTGAGATGATGGGCGCCCTGAGCCTCAAACAGACGGGCCAGGTCAGGTGGGCTGTAAAAATGGCTCTGCATCAAGACCAGCTTCTCGGCCAGAGCAATGCCCTTGACCATCCGTCGCCGCAGATCGGGCTCTTCGATGATGAGGCGGCCTCCGGGCCGTAAGACTCGCACCATTTCAGCCGCAGCCAGGGGCTGATCGGCAAAGTGATGAAAGGCATCGACCACAGTGATACGGTCGATGGAGTCGGATGCAAAGGGAAGTTGTTCGGCCAGGGAGCGTACCGCCGACAGGCCTTTCCGGCGGCTGCCGTCAAGCATGTTGGGAGAAGCATCCGCCACGATGACATGCACCGGCATGGCAGCCAAGTGCTGGGCCACGCGACCGGTGCCGCCACCAATATCCAGTATCCACTGACCGGGAGTCATTTGCAAATGTTCTATCAACGCCGTGTGGTGCATACGCCCCAACATGCGGTCATAAAAGGGGGCCATCCAGTTGAAATGACCGTAACGTGGTTTTATTTTCATGAGAATGGGACGTTGGTGGCAGGCATCAATGATGCGCCTTGTGAATACGGCGAGGATTGTGGCTGAGCGTGCCCTGCAAAGCGGCCTGTAGGATATCTTCGACGAGCTTGAGATCGGTGGTGATCACCTCTAAGCCCATGTCCGTGAGGCGTTGGTGGGCGGGCTGGCCCATACCGCCGCCGACCAGCATGTCGCAATCTTCGACGCGCTCGAAGCGGGCGTGATGATGGTGGTGATGGTGGTGATGCTCGCCGTCGTGGAGTTCGATAGGTTGCTGATGGGCATCTCCGGCTTCCCGCAGTTGCCGTTCACCGATCTGTCCGTCGGCCAGGGTTACGACCAGCATATAGCGGGCCTGTCCCAGGTGGGCCGAAACATGGATGCCGTCGTCGGTGGGAATAGCGATTTTCATGAGGAACCTCGAGGGGAAGGAGTGTGAAAATGGACTGTCCCAATGGATTCCCCACCCGGCCGGGCTGGCAGCCCGAGCGTGGGTTGGAGTGGGGCATTATCATAAGATGCAGGCACTGCTGACGACGTTACATGGCCATGTGGCGGGAGAGCGCACAGCAAGACCTCGCAGGTCTGGCCGACCTGCGAGGTCTTGTAGCTGATGTGCGGGATTAGACCGCATCCGGGCCTAGAAGAAGTCGGGGATCACCCAGAGCTGGTTGACTGCCCGCGACCCGGCATAGACCCGATTTGTCCAGGGGTTGACGTCTATTCCGAACAAATCGGGAGCGAAACTCAGGGTGGTGATAATGTGATTGCTGGCGCCGTTGATCACTGTGAGCGAATTGGAGCCCGAGTTGGGCACGAAGATATGGTTCTTCACGGAATTCACACCCAGCACGCCTGGGGCATCATTACCACCATCGGGCACCGTGAGCGTGGTCAGGCGGATCAAACCACCGGACGTGGTCTGATAGACACCGACCTTGGTGAGAAAGCCGTTGTCGGTGTAAGTCACGTACAGGCGGTTGCTGGCGGGATTGAAGCCCAGACCATAAGGATGATCCCGCTCACCGCCCGGATAGACTCGTTGCGAGTCGATGCGGCCCATGGTGAGGCCGTCGATGGTACTCACTGTGCCTTCGTCACGACTTGTGACGTAGATGCGGTTGAGATTCTCGTTTACGGCGATGCCAAACACACCGGCGCCGACACCTTCGATGCGCTGCCGCGTGTCATCACCGCCGCGAATCTCCACCACGCCGTTATTGCCGTGGGTGGTCACGTAGATGCGGTTGGTGACTTCGTTGACGGCCACCCAGCTCGGTTCGGGCCCGACCGGAATGGTGCCGATCACCCAGTTGATGTTGGTGTTGATCACATCCACCACACCGTCGGCGAAACAGGCCACATACAACTTGTGCGTGACGGTGTTCACGTCCAGTCCGAAGGGCTCGTTACAGACCGGAATTTTGTCGATCACCAGATCCGTCGTGCCGCTCACTACGTACACAGAATTGTTGTCGCGACTGGATACATAAATGATGTTACGATGTTTGTCGACCGCCACACCCTTGGGATGTGAGAGCTCGGGAACCTCCAGGATGAAGGGACCGCTGGGGGTAGGCGTCACAGTGGGTGTATCGAAAGGCGTGGGGGTGCGAGTCGGTGTGTAGGTAGGCAGGCGTGTGGGGGTCGGTGTGGGCGTGGGGGTGTAGGCGGGATTGCGAATGATCAGCGGCCAGTAGTGTTTGTGGTCACGATCGAAGCGCAGATCATAGGTGTGGCATCCGCCCACGTTGGCAAAATCGCGTATCATGAAGTAGTAGGTTCCGGCCGTCGGCGCTGTCCATACGATCTGGCTGCCCAACCCGCCGCCAAAGTCATCGTTGAGAGCAATGGCGCCGCCTTCGTTGAAGTTGGGTGGCTGGAACAGGAACAGGATGGTGTCGGTGCCTGCCCCCAGGTTGAAGGTGGTCATGGTGTAGGTGGCGCCGGCAACAGCGGTGAACTGGAACCAGTCCTGATCGCCATCGGCAGGCCCGAAATCGAGATGATGTGTGCTGCCATCCGGGACCAAGACACTCGCCTGCATGGAGGTGTTATTCGGCTCGAAGGGATCGATGGACTGGCACGAACCCGGCGTGGGGGTAGGGGAGGGGGTAGAGGTAGGTGTGGAAGTAGAAGTCGGCGTGGGTGTGAGGGAGACAATAGGAGTTGGCGTGGAGGTAGCGAGGATAATGGGCGTGTCGTCCGTGTCCTGATTATCGCCCGGCGTGGGATCTGGCCCGTTGCTGCCGTCGTCCTGGATCCAGGCCGTGTTGCCTATGAAGCCGACTCCGACCAACGGATCATCGACGGTGACAGCGAAAGCGGCCGAGGCACTGACGCCTACCGCCAGATTGCCAATCGTCAGTGTGCACTCACTGCCGGCGTTGTTGTTTGGCACACATGCCCATCCGGCCGAACTGGCACCGGCATTGAACGTTGTATGGGCGGGCACGGTGTCGGTGATGGTCACACCCGTGGCATCCTGATCGCCCTTGTTCTGATAGATGAGGGCGTAGGCCACGACAGAGCCGGGGGTGCCGGTGGCGCCGCCATCATCTTTGGTGATGGCCAGATCGGGGGCGACGTTGACGGGTGTGCTGTCGCTGTCATGGTTGTCGCCGGGGGTGGGATCGGGGCCGTTGCTGCCATCGTCCTGCACAAAGGCGGTATTGTCGATCTGGTTTACCCCGGCCGCCACGGGGTCATCAACCACGACCGAGAAGACAATAATCCCCCCGGATCCGGAGGAGACTGCGCCCACGGTATAGGTGCACAGGCTGCCGGGATTGTTGTTAGGGGTGCAGCTCCAGCCGGTGGTGCTGGCGCCAGGACTGAAGGTGGAGTGGGCGGGCACCGTGTCTGTTATGGTCACGCCGGTTGCGCCCTGATTGCCGCCATTGGTGTATGTCAGTGTATAGACGACGACGCCACCGGGGGCCGTTATGGCGCCGCCATCGCTTTTGACGATGCGCATGTCGGGCGCGGCACTCAGAGGCGTGTTGTCGCTATCCTGATTGTTACCGGGGGTGGGATCGGGACCGCTGCTGCCGTCGTCCTGAATGAAGGCGGTGTTACTGATCTCGTTGACGCCGGCAGGTACGGAGCTGTCGACTCTGACGCTAAAGACGACCGAGGCGGGTACGCCCGCAGCAACTGTACCCAGGGTGGAAGTACACACGCTGCCGGCGTTGGCATTGGGCACACAGACCCAGCCGGGTGTGCTGGCAGCGGCATTAAAGGTGGTATGGGCCGGTACGGTGTCGGTGATGGTGACGCCAGTAGCGGCTTGCGTGCCGCCATTGTTGTAGTTGAGCATGTATACCACTACAGCGCCCGGCTGGGTGGTGGCGCCGCCATCATCTTTGGTGATGCTGAGATCGATACCGGCAGCGATGGGGGTGGTATCAGAATCCTGGTTATCGGAGGGAGTGCTGTCGGGGCCACGCGTGCCGTCATCCTGAAGGAAGGCAGTATTGTCGATTTGGCTGACGCCGGCGGGAACGGGGTTATCCACTGTAAAGGCGATGTCCACCGAGCCCGTCGCCCCCACCAGCAGGTTACCGAGGTTGAAGCCGCAAACGCTGCCGGCAGTATTATCAGGGCTGCAGAGCCAACCGGCAGTACTGGCAGCCGCATTAAAGGTGGCATTGGCGGGTATGGTGTCGGTAATGAAGACGCCGGTGGTCGTCCAGTTTCCGGTGTTGGTATAGAGCAATGTGTAGGTGACAACGCCACCCGGAGATACACTGACCCCGCCATCATCTTTGCTGATCTGTAGATCGATGGCGGCCTGGTAACCAAAGTCGGCAACCAGATTGGCGGCAGAAGCGGGAAGGCTGATGCTGTACGGCTGGATCTTGTTGTTGTTGTCGCTCACCCGGCGGGGAAGATGGCGGAGCCAAAGGCACTCAAGACGCCAAACAGATCGGTTATCTGCACGCTGTAAACCCCGGCGGGCAGCCCGGTAAAGCTGTAATCGCCGGAAGCACCGGATGTAGTGCTGTGGATCGGCTGTCCCAGCGCATCGAGCAATGCGACCGTGACGCCAGCCCGGCCCACATCGCCGTTGGCAGGGTCAAAGATGCCGTCGCCGTCGAATTCGACCCACACCTGGTTGCCAATGACGCCGATGTCGTCCCGGTTGGCACGCACAAAGCCGAAGTCGGCGGTGAGGTTGCTGCCGCCAGCCGCGAAACTGAGGATGGAATAGGGATCAACCTGGGAATTATCATTGACGCCGGGTGTGCCCAAAGGGCCCCAGGTGTAGTCGATCAGCACGGAGTTGGTGTCGCTGATATGTACCAGGTAATCGTCGGCGGGGACGCCGGTGAAAAGATAGGCGCCGGTTTCGTCGGTGGTGTCGGTGGCAATGACCGGCTCGCCAGCATCCCAGGCGCCGTTGCCATTGCTATCGCGAATGAGATCGACGGACACGCCAGGTAAAGCCCGGTCACCGACATCAAACTGGCTGCTGAGGTTGACATCCTCGAACACGAGATCGCCAATTTCGCCTAACACATTGGCCGTGTCGTAGTAGCCGATGTCGGCATCCAGATATTGATCATTGGCTGCTACTATAAACGATAGGGTGGGATCGGGCGCAGCAGGTGACGCCGTAAGACCGCCGGGGACACCACTGATGGCATCGACCACATAAGTGCCGGGCGGCACGGTGTCAAAGAGATAGTTGCCGGTCTCATCGGTGGTCGTGATGGCAACCAGGACATCATCGCCGGTGCCGGCAATGCCATCAGGTCCCACATCCATCAGGTTCACGGTAACGCCGGGAATGCCGGGCTCGCCGGGCTGCTGCAGGCCGTCGACATCAGCATCGAACCACACTGTATCGCCGACAATAGCGTTGCCAGGAACCAGTGGCAGTTGCCGGTAGCCGAAGTCGGCATCTTTGAAGACCCGACCAACAGCGAGCGGAATGATGCCGGTGGGGTCCGTCTGAGCCTGGTTGGTTGTGATCTGGGTGTAAGTGCTCAACTGACCGCTGAGATCGGTCACGTCCACATAATAATCGTCGGCAGGCAGATACCGGAAGAGATAGCCGCCGTCGGCATCGGTGGCGGTGGAATCGATGAAGACATCGTCGCCGGTGCCAATCAAGCCGTCGATCCCCACCGTGTACAGATCGAGGGTGACGTTGGCGATGCCGGGCTCCCCTACATTCTGGATACCGTTGCCATTGGCATCGTACCACACAAAGTCGCCAATGGCCGCGGGCCGCGTGTAGCCAAAGTCGGCGGTCATGTTGATGCCGTCGGTGGGCAGGGAGATGCTGTAGGGCTGGATTTTGTTGCTGTTGTCGGCCGTCTGATTGGCCGGGTAGATGGTGGGAATCGTGCCAGCGAGGATGTTGTACGCATCGGTGACTTGCACTTGGTAGCTGCCAGGGGGCCGACTGGTGAAGACGTAGTCTCCAGAAGCGCCGGTGGTGGTGCCGGTAATGACCTGTCCCAGACTATCGAGCAGATCAACCGTGACCCCCTCGATCCCGACATCGCCGGACCCGAAGATGCCGTTGCCATCCACATCATACCAGACCTGGTTGCCGATGATGCCGCCGTAGCCGGTCTGGCCGTCGAACACATAGCCGAAGTCGGCTGTGGTGTTGATGGTGTTGGAGGGGAGAACGACGGTGTAGGGTTGGGCTTTGTTGGTGCCATTGGCCGTGCCGCCAATGATGACGGTGGGAACGAAGTCATCGAGCACGTTTTGGGTATCGGAAACCTGTACTTGATAGGTGCCGGCGGGCAAGCCGGGGAAGTCGAAATCGCCATTGGTATCGGTGGTGTTGGTGGCGATGATGTTGCCGCCGCTATCGAGCAGATCGACGCTGACGCTGGGGAACCCGGGGGAACCCGCTTCGTCAAGAATACCGTTCTTGTTCGGCGTGTCGTTCCACACCGTACCGGCGATCTCGGAGGGCGTGTCGAGCACGTAGCCGATGTCGGCATCGAGATATTGATCGCCCGCCACAACGCTGAAGGGCGCTGTGGGATCGGGGGCGCCGCTGGAAGGGCTGACCCCACCGGGCACACCGGCCACGGCATCCACATAGTAGTTGCCCGGAGACACGTTGGCGATGAGGTAGTTGCCGTTGATGTCACTAATATCAATGGTGATGACGTTATCGTCGCCATTGCCGGGAATGCCGTCTGTGCCGAAATCTTTCAGGGCGAGCGTGACACCGGGAATCCCTGTTTCGCCGGGGTCGCGCACGCCGTTCTGGTTGGGATCGTACCAGACGGTGTCACCGACCACGGCTGTGCCGGGACCGGTGGGTAGCACGTAGCCAAAGTCGGCGTCGCGAACTATTTCGTCCGCAGCCAGGGAATAGGCAAAGGGAACGGGTTGGCTTTGTGGGCCACTGGTGAGGTTATAGCCGGCGAGGATGCCCTTCGTGTCGGTGACATCGACCAGATAATCACCCGATGACAGGTTTTTAAAGATGTAGCCGCCGTCGGCGCCGGTGGCCGTGGTGCTCACCAGGGTATCGGTAATGGGATTGATCACGCCACTGCCGTCGTTATCGAGCCACAACTCAAGCGTGACATTGGCGATGCCGGATTCGGTGATATCCTGAATACCATCTTCATTGCTATCGTACCACAGATAGTCACCAATGGCGCCGGTATCAGCATTCGGGCAGGCGTCTTCGGTGTTGGGAATGCCGTTGACGGTGAGTTCAGATTCGTTGTACAGGCCTGTGTTGGGCACAGGATTGTTGGGATCGCACACACCAACCTTATCGGCAGCGCTGCTGGTATCTACCACCACAGCAATGGTCCAGGTGTGGGTGGCGGTGGACAGGATGGTGACATTACTGGCCAGCTCTTCGTTGGGGGCACTGCCGGTAAATGCCGGATTAGGCGTCACACCGGCATTGGTGGTCACCACAGGTTGTCCCACCACGCTAAAGACACTTTCGAAACCGAAGGTGTCGGTGAGATTGTAGGTGGTGGAAACCGTGCCCGTGTTTTGGATGACGATGTCGTATGCCACCCGATACTGATCCGTCCCCACCTGGACGATGCGGCCGGCCGTCTTGCGGAACACCACCTTGGTGCCGTCGGAAGGGCAGGCGTCGGCCGTGGTGGGCACACCGTTCACTGTGAGCTCGGATTGGTTGAAGAGGCCGGTACCAGGGGTGGGGTTGCCGGGATCACAAGCGTCGATGGCTGCGGGCGGATTAGGATCGACGCTGGCATCGACCAGGACTTTAATAGTCCAGGTGTGGGTCGTATTGCCCAAAAGCGTCACGCCGCTGGCCAGTTCTTCGTTGGGGGCGCTACCGCTGAAGGCGGGATTGGGAGTCACGCCGGCATCGGTGCTGACGGCCGGCTGGCCCACGATCGCGAAATCACCATCGAAGTCAAAGGTGTCGGTAAGATTGTAGGTAGTGGAGATCGCCGCGGTGTTTTGCACCTTGATCTCGTATACCACGCTGTACAGGCCGTTGCCATGATCGGCGATAGCCGAGGCTTCTTTGGAGATCAGGGTATTGGCCGGGCAGGCGGGTTCGTCGACGGGAATGCCGTTGACGGTGACGAAGGCATCGTTGTAAAAGCCCTGACCACTGACAGGATTATCGACCGTACAATCGAAAATACGGCCACTCTGGCCCTGAATATCGACATCGACCGAGATAGTCCAGGTGTGTACGCCGCCCACAGGCAGCCCCACGGCCGTCGCCAGGCCATCGTTCGGCACATATCCGGTGTAACCGGGATTGGGCGTCACCCCAGCGTCGGTAGTGACCGTGGGCGAGCCGACCACATTGAAGCTGGGATCAAAGCCAAAGCTATCGCTTAGATCGTACACGGTGGCCAGGGGGCCGATATTGCGCACGACAATGTCATACGACACGCGGTAGTAGCCATTGGCCAGTTTAGCGATGGCCGAGCCCTCTTTGCGGATGATGACCGGCACGTCGCCGGATGGGCAGGCATCTTCGGTGTTGGGAATGCCGTTGACCGTGAGCTCGGCTTCATTGAATAGACCGTCACCGGGCGTGGGATGCAATGGATCGCAGGCCGCGAACGCGGCGACGGGATCGGGATCGGTACTGGCATCAATCAGAACTTCGATGGTCCAGGTGTGCGTAGCGCCGGGCCCAATGCTCACCGTCGAGGCGAGATGGGTGTTGGGGGCACTCCCCATAAAGGTAGGATCAGGCGTGACCCCGGCGTCGGTAGTGACGGTGGGCGTGGTGACTACAGTGAACTGCAGATCGAAATCAAAGGCGTCGGATAAATCGTAGGTCGTGGCAGCCAGACCGGTGTTATGAACGACAATCGCGTATTTGGTGCTGTACAGGCCGCTGCCATGATCGGCAATGGCCCCCGCCTCTTTACTGAACACCACCGATGTATCGCCCGATGGACAGGCGTCGGCGTTATGCGGAATGCCGCCGGATACCATGTCGGTCTGATTATACAGGCCTGTCGCAGATGTGGGCGCCGTGGGATCACAGGCGTCGATTGCCGTGGCGGGGCTGGCATCGGCGCTGGCATCAACCAGTACGGTGATCGTCCAGGTATGCGTCGCTTCGGCGGAGATGCCCACACCCGAGGCGAGATGGGTGTTGGGCGCCGCGCCGGTAAAGGTGGAATCCGGTGTGACGCCGGCATCGGTAGTGACCGTGGGCGTGGTGACCACAGTAAAGTCAACATCAAAGCCGAATGTGTCGGTCAAATCATAGGTTTGGGAAATAACACTGCCGTTCACTACAGCGATCTGATAAACAACCTGATAGATGCCATTCCCCTGATCGGCAATGGCCGAGGCTTTCTTGCGCACGACCATGTCGGCAACGATCTCGACGCTGTCTGTGTCGGTGACAGGTGGGGTCTGTCCGAGATTGAAATCGGTGGCCTGGGCGGTGGCCGTATTAATGGTTGCCAGCACAGTGGGGTTCGTGCCGGTAAAGGAGAGCGTGTAGGTGATGATGTCGCTGGGCATCATCGAACCCGCACCGCTGATATCGGTCCAGGTGAGCACGCCACTGGCCTGGGCATCAGGCGCCGCCGGTGTGCTGTTGCTAAAGTCGAGATAGGCGGGATCGAAGTCATCCACAAGAGGCACGGTAATGAGTTCGGTATTACCGATATTCTCGACGCCGACATCAAATGTGATGGTATCGCCGACGCCTGCTATGCCATCCGGAGGTGCGGTGCGGACCTTGCGCACATCGATCTCTGGGCAGGCATCGGGCAGGGCGAGGGATTGCAGTATCCATTCCAGAGCGGCCGGTGTCAGATCATCTTTCGATTGTGCTTGCACAATGAGATAGGTGACATCGGGCGGAATATCGACGGTGGCTGTATAGGTATCCCAATATTTGCCATCGGTGGCCTGGAAGGGGTTGTCGGCCAACAAAGTCCCGGTGGTGTAGATGTCTGTGGAGGTGAAAGGCGCCGTGCCGTAACCAAATTCATAATACAACGCTGTGGGATTCGTGCTGGATGTCACGCCGCCAGCCACGGAGATGAGGTCGGCCGTGCGGGTGATGGCGGCAGGATTGAAGGGGAATACCACCGGATCGATGCCGGGCCCGCTGGCCGGACCGTTCGAACCTAATGCCAGGTCCAGCCCCTGGGCGATGCCCACGGCGTAGGGTTTGCGGGTCGGATCGGCATACAGAACGACCAATTCCCAGCCGTTTACGAAGGTAGCGAAGCCGCTCTGCAGCGCCGCTTCAACACCATCGAGGGTGTAGGTGCCAGGCCCCGACGATACCAGCGCCGTCACATCTATCTTATAAGCATAGCTCCACTGGCCGACATCCCACAAAGCGGGGCCCCCGGCCAGCGTGCCAGAGAGTGGTATACTGTTAAAGGTCACATCGGTATCTGCACCGAGGCTATCATCATCGGAGCCGTTGTAATACACCGTGGCCGAAACCACAGTACCGGGCACATTGATGTTGACGGTGCCGGACACGGTTCCGTAACCATCCAGGCCGGTGCCAGCCATGAGCACGCCCAGACCACTTGTATCCTGGCAGGTGCCATACATCGTGGCTTCCAGAGGCTTGTCCGCATCACCGGCCCAAACGGGCGTGATGATCGCCGTATAGAGTAGCACCAGCGCCAGCACCAAGCTCAGCGAGGCCAACGTCAGCAATCGCAAGAGGCGCCGATTCTGCTGGATGAAGGGTACTGGTGAACCAACAGTTGATAATATCTGATTCATTATTCTATCTCCTGATATTGGTACGGGCAGCCCCCTGGGCCGTAGAAAGATGAGGCTAAGGAAACGTCCAAAAATGAGTTCCCGTTGTTGACATGCGGGAGGTGGTCAGAAGTGCAGCAAGCCCGATAATTCGGGTCATTCGGGTCAGAAATGCGTTGCTAAGCCGTGAGTTTGATTTTCGCCAGACTCCAGTCATTTTGTAGAAGGCACAATAAGCCTGCGTCAGTACTGATGACGCAACTTGTGCACTAAAGTTATGGTATGTAACGACTCAATTCATGACTGGACACTGGTGTTTTCTATTTCGACCACAGATTCGCACAGATTTTCACAGAATCAAAAGGAAACCAGCCTAAAAAACGATAACATCTGTGGTTAAAAATGCCTTATGTTAAGGCTGCTTCAATACGTGTCGGGAATGCCCCACAGGCTTTGATCCCGGCGCATACCGACATAGATGCGATTGACTACGGCATCAACATCGATACCGAACGGTTCTCTGCCTACGGGGACCGTGGCCAAGACCGTGTTTGTAGCGCCGTCGATCACCGAAAGGGTATTATCGGCCGTGTTGGGAACGATGACATGATTGGCCGTGGGGTTGACACCCAAGCGTCCGGCGGCGTCCCCCCCGCCCTCGCCCACCTTGATGGTGGCCATCCGCACCAAACCATCGAGGGCAGCTTTATACACGGCGATGGTCTTGAGCAAGCCGTTCGTGGCAAAGCTGACATACAAGCGCTGTGTGATCGGGTTAAAGCCCAGAGCAAAAGGGACATTGGCCGGTTGAGCGGGCCATACCCGCTGCTGATCGAGTTCATGCCAGGTCTTGCCATCAAATGTGTACACCGAGGCATCGTCCCGATTGGTGACGTAGATGCGATTCAGAACTTCGTTGACAGCGACGCTAAATGCGCCACGACCGGCACCGAGATAACGCTCGACTTTGTTCCAATTGCCGTTGATCACGGCCACACCGTTGATGCCATGCAGGACAACAAAGATCTTGTTGGTTTGCTCGTTCACGGCCACAAAGGTCGGTTCCGGCCCCACGTGGCGGATGAGGTTGAGCTGGTTGGTGGCGCCGTCGATGATGGCCACGTTGGCGTCACCGAAACAGGCGACATAGACTGTGTTGGTGCGTTTGTTAACCTCCAGACCAAACGGTTGATCGCACACGGGTATTTCAGCCAGACGCTGTCCGGTGATGCCATCCATGACCAATACCGTATCCGTATTGCGGCTGCTGGCGTATACACGATGTGTGATGCTGTTGACGGCCACGCCCTTCAGCATACGCCCGCCACCGTCTGGGAAACCCATAATGGTGAAGGACCCGGACTGAGGGGTGGGTGTCGGGGTAGGGATGAGCGTAGGGTTGGGAACCGGTGTAGGCGTGGTCACCGGCAAAATGATCAGGGGGACGTAGCTGCGATATTCTCCGTCGAGGCTGAGGTCGTAACTCCGGCAGCTATCGCGGCGCCAATAATCGCGCGCCTTGATGTAAGCAACACCATTTGTCTCTGCCCGCCAGACGATCCGGCTGGCCAACGTGCTGTCAAAATCATCACTGAAAGTAACGGCATCAGCCTCGGCAAACTGCGGCGGCAGGAATAAGAACAGAATCGTGTCTGTGTTGCCCCCCACACCAGCCGCTAAATTGGAAGTCGTGATAGTGTAGGTGCTGCCTGCCTGGGCACTGAATTTGAACCAGTCCTCGTCGCCATCTCCCTCGAATGCCAGAGACAACGGCGGATCATTGACGGTGAGAGGGATGGCATCCTCCCAGCGGTTATTCGGTTCCATGGGGTCAGGGAGCGGGCATGAAGGCGTGGGTGGAAGCTCGATCATGGCCACGGTGTAGCCGGTGTCACACCCATACGCGGTGCCGATGACACTCATGCGCAGGAAATAGAAGCCCCGTTCCAAGGCCGGCCAGTTGATGAGCCCGTGCGGTTGGGCCGGTGTGACATCCGTCGCTGCCAGCACCTGAATGCCGTCAGGGGCGCGCAGTTCGACATGAACGGCAGCCGCGGCGCCCACGAGCTCGATGGGGAATGTATAGAGATAGCCCGGGATCAGTTCTACGATCAGCCAGTCTTCATCAACGGCGGTATTGAAGGCGTGCATCTGAGTGGAACCGGGGCTGAGTGCGGTAGCCTGTCCGGCGGTATCGTCGATTTCGTACGGGTCCGGCGTAGGCACACAAAGACCGTTGGTGGGCGTGGCGGTGGGAGTAGGTGTGGATGTTTTGGTGGGCGGGGGCGTGGGTGTGGGCGTGTTGGTAGACAGAGCCGATGGTGTAGGCGTGTTGGTGGGCAGGGGTGTGGGTGTGGGTGTGGGCGTGCTGGTGACACCCAGACACGCCAGAGAAAGAGCTATCGTGGCACCCACCCACTCCAACTGCGGCCCATCAATATCTTTAGACTCAACCTGCACCGCCAGCCAGGTTGCCCCGGCCGGAACCGTCACGGTCTGGCTGAAACTATCCCAATAACCGCTGTAACCTTGATTCCCCAGGCCAGAGAAGGGATTGGGAACCTCGGTAGCGCCAACAGCAAGGACGATAGAGCCGGCGGGAGGGGTCCCGGTTCCTGTTTGAGTCCACAGGGCAGTCTCATTCTGTGCGCTCACCCCGGCGGCACCCAAAAAGACGTTGAGGTCGGCCACGCGGGCGCTGATATCGGCATCGAACGCATAGACGACTACCTGCGTGCCGGGTCCACTGACGGGAGCGCTATTCCCGACTGCCAGATCAAGCCCTTCCGCCAAACCGATTAACGTAGGGGCCAAAGCCGCATCTCGGTACAGGACCACCAGCTCGGCGCCGTTGTTGTATTGATCCAGGTTGTCCATCTGGCCCAGCACATAATTGCCGTTCCCCGTGACAATGCTGGATACCTCAGCCTTGTAGGCATAGGCAAAACGGCCGGGCACCCAGTCAGCCGGCCCTCCCAGGCGTACGGGCGCCGGAACGGAGTTGCCGTTGAGTGTCAGCGTCGGGTCTCCATCGTGCAAGCTGGGATTGAATAGCAGGGGATTGTCCTCTGGCGTACTGCCGGTGTCGGCGCCATTCCAATACAGCCAAACCTCGGCAATGGTGGCGGCAACAGGGATGCCCGACACGGCGAAGGTGCCATTATTGACACTGGTTGCATCGGTTCCCAGGCCGAATCGCAAGATGCCCAGGCCAGCGGCATCGGCACATTGGCCCAATAGGCGCACCTGTAAGGGAGCATCAGCATTGCCAGCATGCACTCGCTGCAAGGCGACCGGCAAGAACAGCAACGCCAAGCTCAGGCCGATCACCGCAACACGTTGCCATGCCGACAAAGAAGCAGGCAAAGATGAAAGCAAAATTTTCGGTCGCCATCGCTTGTTTGAGGGATAGGTATTATCAGATTCCATCTTCTCTGCTGCTTTTGAACGCAGGCTAAACCAATCGATACGCTATGACCTTACTGGACTTTGGCATTTTTTCTTTTTGACATGAATTTTCGCAAAATATTTGGCACATGATTCATCTAATTCGGGTAATTCGTGTCAAAAAAATGCGTTGGTAAGCCGTGAGTATGATTTTCGCCAGACTCCAGAACTTAGTGTAATGGCAAATTGCTTTTTGCGCTAATCACGGCGAAACCCAGGGCACATTCCAACTTCACAGAGTGTTTCTGACCGCCTCCCGGAGGTCCGAATTACGACTCCACGAAATCCAAAAGAGCCTTTTTGTCGAAGGAATCAACATCATAGGTCACCTCGGTGGAGTCTTATTTTCATGATGGATGTAGCACGATTACAAACGAGTATAGCATGAACCCTATGTTGAAACAAAAGAGGTCATTGCCGACGGGCGCGTCCCAGGAATTTGGGCGTAAGGTTGGAGGTGGCGCTGCGGCGCATCACGGATGCGCCGAGCGCTTCCTTTATTGTATGTTGGCCACATCCATGATGCGACCAACACACGCCCCCACCGAAAACCCATTCACTCCATCCCCCTAATTCGTTGTCATATTAGAAATTAGGAAACAAGCGCGGTTGCAACAATGGCGCCCAACTGCGGCGATGAATAGAGGTGGGGCCCAGGCGGTCGAGCGCCGCCCGATGCTGGGCCGTGCCGTAGCCCTTGTGCCGGGCAAAGCCGTAGCCCGGCCAGCGCAGCTCGGCCTCTTCCACCATCCACCGATCCCGCACCACCTTGGCCACGATCGAGGCCGCAGCAATGGAAAGCACCTGGCTATCGCCCCGCTTGATGCGTTCCTGCCGCCAGTCGCCCAAAGGTCGGGGAATGTAATCAATCAGTAATCCGCCCGGCGCCTGGGGTAAATGCGCCAACGCCCGCTGCATCGCCTGCATGGTAGCAGGCACAATGCCCATGGCATCGATCTCCTCTGCCGACGACATGCCCACGCCCACCCCGGCCACCGACCAGATCACCGGCTCCAAAGCCTGTCGCTGCCGCGGCGATAGCTTCTTGGAATCATCCACACCGGCCAAAAGCACCTGCCATGATTGCGGCCGGGGCGGCAAGACCACGGCGGCCGCTACCACCGGCCCCGCCCAGGCCCCGCGACCCGCTTCGTCCAACCCGGCCACCTGCACCCCCGATTGCCAATAATGCTGCTCTCGCTCCAGCCCGGGGCCGCTGCCATGCGCCTTAGACATAGCCCAAACGCCTTAACTCCGCCGCATCTCGCCGCCACCGGGGCTTGACCTTCACCCGCAAGTCCAGGTACACCCGCTGGCCCAGCATGGCCTCGATTTCGCTGCGGGCCTCGCTGCCAATACGCTTGAGCATGCTCCCGCCCTTGCCCAACAAAATGCCCTTCTGCGAATCCCGCTCCACGAAAATACGGGCGCCGATATACACCAGGTCCGCGGAACGTTCTGCAAAGGATTCGATATCCACGGCCACGGCGTGGGGCACTTCCGCGTGCAAATGCAACAACGCCTTTTCGCGGATCAGCTCGGCCACCAAAAAACGTTCCTGGATATCGGTGACCTGCTCGGGCGGGAAGTAGCGCGGGCCTGGGGGTAAATACCGATAAAGCAGATCGAGCAAGGCAGCGGTGCCTCGTTGCTTCAAGGCGCTCAGCGCCAGATCATCCACAATGCCCGGCACCAGGCTGCGATAGACTTCGCTGTGGGCCAGTAAGGCTTCCGGAGTGGCGATATCGATCTTATTCATCACCAATAGCACCGGCAACGGCTGCTGGCTCAGGGTCAACGCCACCCGTTTATCATCGTCGCGCGGGGCCTTGCTCACATCCACCACCCACAAAATCAAGTCGGCATCGGGCAAAGCGGCCATCGCCTGCGCCACCATGTACTTGCCCAGACCATGCTTGGGCCGGTGGATGCCGGGGGTATCGATGAAAACGATCTGCATCTGTTCGCGGGTGAGAATCCCCGTGATACGATTGCGCGTCGTTTGCGGCCGCGGAGAGACGATGGCGATCTTCTGCCCCAACAGGGCATTCATCAAAGTCGATTTGCCCACATTGGGGCGGCCCACCACCACCACAAAGCCAGAATGATGGCTGGGATCGAAGTCTGGCAGGTCGTTGGCCACGGGCATAAAGTCACCGGGGGGCGGGCTGGAATCAGACATGATCACCTGGCAGGAGAAGGGGGTGAGGGGAGACGAAGGCCGACTGCAAAACGAAGCAATCTCCGGCCGGCATGGGCGGAGGAGATCGCTTCGTCTCAGGATCAGGCATCAGGCTGGGGAGGACTTAACCGTTCAATAGATCGGCGACCACTGCCCGCTCTTTGAGCAGTTCTTCGCCGCTAACCTGAATCCGGGTTTTGATCTCGTCCTGCAGTTCCAGGTCTTCGACGATCTGATAGCTGCCATCGCCCGGGCACACGCAGGGGAACGAGAAAATAACGCCTTTGGGAGCACCATAATGCGTGCCATCGCTGTACACCGACATCGACACCCAATCGCCTTTGCGGGTGCCCTGGGCCCAATCGTGGATATGACCGATAGCCGCATTGGCAGCCGAGGCTGCGGACGAAGCACCACGTGCCTGAATAATGGCACTGCCGCGCCTGGCCACGGTGGGCATGAATTCTTTTTTGTACCAGCGCTTGCCGACGGCATTGATCGCCTTTCTGCGGCCTACGCGCACATGGGTAATGTCGGGCACCATGGTGCTGGAGTGATTGCCCCAAATAACCATATGCCGGAAATCGGCCACGTTCACATCCATTTTCTTGGCCAATTGATTCAGCGCCCGGTTGTGATCCAGTCGGGTCATGGCCGAAAATCGATCTTTGGGCACGTCAGGGGCGTTGCTCATGGCAATCAGGGCATTGGTGTTGGCCGGATTGCCTACCACCAGCACCCGCAGGTCGTCCGCAGCCACAGCGTTCATTGCCTTGCCCTGGCCCACAAAGATGGGGCCATTGCGACTGATCAGATCGCTGCGTTCCATACCGGCCTTGCGCGGAAAGGCGCCGACCAGAAAAGCCCAGTTCGTGCCGTCGAAGCCAACCATGGCATCGTCAGTGAGCACCATACCGTGCAACAGGGGGAACGCACAGTCTTCCAGCTCCATAGCGGTGCCCTCCAGGGCGGCCATAACGGGCGGGATCTCCAACATCTGCAGGATAACGGGTTGCTTGGGACCAAAAACATCGCCATTGGCAATGCGGAACAGAAGGCTGTAGCCAATTTGACCAGCAGCGCCGGTCACAGTCACTCGGATAGGATCATTCATATTGACACTCCATAGCATAATTGAGGGTGAGTAGGATGAAAGGGGAACGACAAAACGCCCTGGGGTGAGGGAAAAGCTCTGTCGGGGGTTGTCAAAGATTAGATGGAGATACTGCCGGGCTGGCAGCTTCGGTCACGGGCACAGGCACCAGGGTGGGGAGCGGAGAGGGGTCGGGCACTGCCAGACCATCGGCCAGCAATACGGGTTTGAGGGCGGCGATTGCCACTTCTAACATGTCGAGATCAGGCTGGCGTGTGGTCAGACGCTGCATGGCCAACCCCGGGGCAATCAGAGCTCGCATCAGGGGCCGACGTTGATGCCGGGTGCTAAAACGCAATAATTCGTAAGCCAGACTGGCGACTACCGGGATCAGCGGCAGACGAGAGGCCATGCGCCAGTACCAGGTATCAAACTGCAGGGGAACGAACAACAGGACACTGATGACCAGCACGAAAAGCAGAAAACTGGTGCCACAGCGCGTGTGCACGGTCGAAAAACGGGCCACGCTCTCGGGCGTCAGGGGGGCGCCCGCCTCGTAAGCGTTGATGGTTTTGTGCTCGGCGCCATGAAACGAAAACACGCGGCGCACGTCTTCCATGCGGCTGATTGCCAGCAAATAGCCCACAAAAAGCAATATGCGCAGCAGACCTTCCAGCAGGCTGCTGGCCGACTTGCTGAGCGACAGCACGTTCTCCAACCACTGACTGACCGCCGTGGGCAGCAAGAAGAACAGCCCCACCCCCAGCAGCAGTGAGACCGCTATCGTGCCCCAGGCCATGGGGCCCGAAAATCCTTTGCTATCTTCCCCTTCGCCGATGGCCACATCCGCCGACCACATCAGCGCCCGTGTGCCTAGCACCAGAGCATCCCACAGCAGCACCAATCCCCGCAAAAAGGGACGGCGCATGATGCTGCCCTGATACACGCTGGGGGGTAAATCTTCTTCATGAACCACAATATGACCTTGAGGATCGCGGACGGCAATTGCCGCTCGGCGCTGACCACGCATCATCACGCCATCGATCACGGCCTGACCGCCATAATAAAACTCTGTCAAAATACTGTCTCCGTGCATTGGGTGCCAACCGTTCTCCCCGGAAATACGGAAAGAGGACAAAAGTTGGGGGGGGTGAGAATCTGATCGTAGCACTAGAACTACGATTGGGCAACTTTTGCAGTCAGCCAGCATTCAGGGCATAATGCCAGAGTTAGCCTGCACCCAAGGCCACAGGTGCTCCTTTTCATCCTCATCCCCTTCTCCGCAGACCCCACCATGGAAACACCCCTCTACCACGATCTCACAGCGCCGCATTTGCGGGAAATCAAACCATTCACCCGCCCCATGGTCAGCTATACACTCATCGCACTGACGGTGCTCGTGTATCTGGGCCAGATGGCCGGGCAATCCCTGCTGGGGGTCGACATTCTGGCTGTGTATGGCAGCAAAGTCAACAGCGCCATCATCCATGGTGAATATTGGCGGCTGCTGACACCGGTCTTTTTACACGGCTCCCCCCTTCACATCGGCTTCAACATGTACGCCCTGTATGTGCTCGGCCCCAACCTGGAGCGTTTTTACGGGCGCTGGCAATTCATCCTCCTTTACCTGCTCGCCGGCATCAGCGGCAACATGTCCTCCTTTATTTTCTCCCCCCATCCCTCCCTGGGCTCCTCCACCGCCATCTTCGGCCTCCTGGGCGCTTATGGCGTCTTTATTTATCACAATCGGGTGCTTTTTGGCAGCATGGCCCGCTCCAGCCTCACGAATATCATCCTGGTGGCCGTCGTCAATTTCATCATTGGTCTGGCGCCAGGCATCGATAACTGGGGCCACCTGGGCGGCATCCTTGGCGGTACAGCCTTCGCCATCATGAGCGGACCGCGGATCATGCGTCTGGGCCTGCCGCCGCATGTGCGCTTGTTCGATAAACGCCCTGCCGTCGATGCCATCCGGGCCGCCGCCATCATCAGCGTGCTACTCATTGCCATCCTCCTCACCCAACTCTAATGCCCACCCCCTACATCATTTCATCTTAAGGAAGCCCCCCATGCTCGCCAAAGCCCAAGGCATCGCCGAACAACTCATTGCCTGGCGCCGTGACATCCACATGCACCCGGAACTTAGCTTCCAGGAAACGCGCACTGCCCGCCTTGTGGCAAAAGAACTCGCAGCCATGGGCATCTCCACCCGCACCGGTGTGGGTAAGACAGGTGTTGTCGGTTATCTGGGCGCCGGGGAACCTGTGATTGGTCTGCGCGCCGACATGGACGCCCTGCCCATCCAGGAAGAAAACGACGTCCCCTATGCCTCGCAGACACCGGGCGTGATGCACGCCTGCGGGCACGACGCCCACACCGCCATCCTCCTGGGCGTGGCGCGCCTGCTCAGTCAGATGCCTGATCGCCCGCCGGGTCAGATTCGGTTCCTGTTCCAACCCAGCGAAGAAGACTCCGACGCCGAAAACAAATCCGGGGCCGTGCGCATGATCGAAGACGGCGCCCTGGAAGGGGTCGACGCCGTCATTGCTCTGCACGTGAACAGTCTGCTGCCCACGAATCAGATCATGGTGCAGGCAGGCCCCGCCTCGGCCAACGAAGATTCCTTCCGCATTCGTCTTAGCGGCGATGGCGGCCACGGCGCCTATCCCCACCAGGGCGTCGACCCCATCTTCATCCTGGCCCAGGTGCTCAACGTCATCAACGGTATCCGCGCCCGTCGCATCGATCCCACCAAAGCCGGCGTGATCTCGATCGGCGCCATCCATGCCGGCAATACCACCAATGTCATCCCCAGCACGGTCCGCCTGCGCGGCACCATGCGCAGCTTTGATGATGACGTGCGCCAGCAACTGCGCCAGGAATTGGCCCAGGCCCTGGAAGTGGCCCGTGCCCTCGGCGGCGATTTCGAACTCAAGATCACCCCCGGTTACGCCGCCATGATCAACCACCCAGAGGTGGCGGGGGTCATGGAAGATGCGGTGCGCGCCCTCTTGGATGCAGCCGACCTGATCCCGTCCGGCCTGGGCATGGGCGCCGAAGACTTCGGCTACATGACCCGCCAAACGCCTGGCGCCATGTTCCTGCTGGGCGCAAAAGCCGACGACATCTCCCGGCCCCACCACACCCCCATTTTCGACATCGACGAATCGACCCTGGTGACCGGCGCCGCCCTATTGGCCGACATCACCTGCCGCCTGCTGCAAAACCCTCCCACCACCTGATCCCCCGGCATCTGACGAAGAACTTAACTTTATGTCAACTCTACAGACACTTATCTCAGGTCTCATCCAGGGCCTGATGATGGTGGCGATATGAGGGATCGGTGCCTGCGCCCGGGTCTGGCAGTGCTACTGCTCATGGCCATCGCCGTAGCCTGCGCAGCGCCACCGGTCACGCCCACACCCGACCCTCAACCCCTGCGCGGGGCCGGCAGCCCCATCTTGGGCCACGTTTGGCCCCGGCTATCGCAAGGTTTCAGCCCCCAACCCGACACCATCCGCTGGGACTGGACCCTCTTGCCTTCGGCACAGGCCCTGCGCGAGCTGGAGGCCGGTCAACTTGATTATGCCATGATCACGGATGCCGCGGCGCCGCAACCCCTGCCGCAATGGCGCAGCCTGCCCATTGCCTCCGATGCCCTCGCCCTCATCGCCCATCCTGGCCTGGGCCTGCACAGCATCTCCACCGCCCAGATACAAGGCATTCTGGACGGCAGCCTGCAAAATGCCCGCCAATTAGGGCTGGCAGCGGAACCAATTCGCCTGGTGATACGTGATAGAGATAGCGGGGCTTATGCTCTGCTCACCCGGCACTTCCTGCCCCAACGTCCCATCACACTGGCCGCCCGCGTCCTCCCCGATGATGACGCCATCGCCACCTGGGTGAGCACTCACCCCGGCGCCGTGGGTTTTGCCAGCCTGGCCGCCCTCGACCCCGCACTCCCACCCATCCCCATCGACGGTCTATCACCCCGGCTTCCCGACTACCCCTTCCGCTATCAATTACTGCTGGTCTTGCCGTTGCAGCCCACACCGCTGGCCCAACAGTGGCGCGATTGGTTGCTCTCGGCCCCGGCCCAGGCCATCATCACCGCCACTTTTCCACTTACTCGCTGAGCACCCCTTTCTTACTAAAATCTTATGTCAAACGATGACACAACTCCCCGTCCCGATTCCGGCCCCCCCCACCCGGTGCTGACTGGGCTCACCGCTGGCTTATTGCTGTTCGGGCTCACGCTCTGCACCCTGACCTTATGGTTCATCCCTGCCCTCAGCCGTCAGATCAACATTGCCGGCGTAACCGGGCCGCGCTGGTCGCCCCCAACAGCCACGCCCGTAGCACCGAGGCCGACCCCCACGCCCAGCCCCGATCTGCTTCCCACCACCAGCCCCACCCCGGCGCCGGCAGCCCCTGTCGACGCCACATTCCACGTGGGCGACATCGCCATCAACGTCAATGATGGCCCCGTGAACCTGCGGCGCACGCCCGGCTATCGCGACAAAGCGGCCAGTGACCGCATTGCCCTGGTACCGGAGGGTGCCCGCGTCGAGATACTCGCCGGCCCGGCCAGCGCCGACGAACTCGTGTGGTGGCGGGTACGTTGGCAGGGCCAGCAAGGTTGGATGGCCGAAATGCGCGTCAGCGGGGGCCCCATCCTCAAGCTGGCGCCCTGATCAGCAAACAGTGCTCGTAACCGCCCGGCGATGCCCCCCCGCATCCCCTATCCCACCCGGTACAGCAGTGGCCGCCCCTGCAGGTGGCGGAGGATGTTGGTGTAATCGGCTCGTCGCAGGTCGATGGCACTGGCATCGTTACCGGCGGCGGCAATGTGCGGCGTCAGCAGCACGTTGGCGCCGGCCCGTGCCAGCGCAATCAACGGGTTGCCGCCACGGATGGGCTCCCATTCAAACGTATCCAACGCCGCACCGGCCAGATGCCCGCTGCGCAGCGCTGCCGCCAAATGCGCCTCGTGGATCACGCTACCGCTGCCGCACCCAACAATGTAGGCTCCCGGTTTCATGCACTCGAAGACCCTGCGGTCGATTTTGAGGTCGGTCTCCTGCGAATAGGGCAGGAGTACGACCACGAAGTCGCTACGGCGGAAGAGCGTGTCTTCATCCACGTAGGCGATGCCCAGCGCGGCTTCCGTCGCTGCCGGCAGACGCCGGCGTTTGTTGTACAACACATCGGCGTCCCAGCCTTGCAGGCGACGGGCCAGTTCGGCGCCGATCTCACCAAAGCCGATGATGCCGATGCTTCTACGCCACAGGCATTGCAGATCGCTTTGTCGCGACCAGTTAAACGCAAAAGTGTCTTCATCGGTGCGACGACTGGGTCCCCAGCGTGATTCTGCCGTCCGGGCAATCGTCTGCACCCGGCCCAGATGCTTGCCCAGGGCCAGCATTTGCATCATCACATGCTCGGCCACACGGATCACACTGGCCACGGGCCAGCGGCAGACGAGGATGCCGGCGCTGTGGGCGGCGGCGGTGTCGATGTCGTGCGTGAGGGAGCCCAGACGCAGGATGAGCTTGAGCCCGGGGGCGGCCCGGAGGAGCTCGGCGTCGATGGTGCCCGTGCGCTCGGAGATGAGATATTCGGCGTTGGCCAGGGCCTGTTGCAGCGTATGGCGGTCGGGCCGGCGTAGCATGACGACGTCGAGTTCAGGCGGGGCCGCGGCCAGTGCGTCTTGCTGATGGCGGCGACCCCGATCGGTGGTAAAAACGGTTTTGTGTGGAGGCATGAGGCGTTCTTTTGTCGCAGGCCAGGCGTCTGTTGGTGGCGGTGCGACGCACTCCGGAAAGTGCGTCGCACCTGCTTATGGCTGGCGCTGGTCGGGAAGCAGGGAAGGGGTCGGGGGAAAGGCCCTCAACGCCGCAAATAGTAGCTGAGGTTGACCAGCAATTTTCGGCCGTTTTCAGTCATGGCGCTGGGCCCGTCATTGTAGCCCCAGAACCCGAATCCCTGGGTACTACGCGTTTCCACTATCACCGGGTAATGTATTTGACTGCGTTCTTCGCTCGCCACCGGGATCACATCCTTTCTGGTTTTTGGCAGGTACACGCCCACCTCGAGGACACGGCTGGGGTATAGTGCCACCAGGGGATTCTTGCGGTCGATGAAGACGGTTAACGGTTTGTTCCAGAACACTGATTCCGGCGCCACGGGGAGTACGTTGTTGTTGTTCGACCACCAGGTATGGCCGTAACTCACGTAGAGATCGAACTCGGCGAAGAGGGCGGCCCCACCCAGGCCCAGGCCCAGGAAGGGCTTGTCCCACTGCATCAGCGTCTGGGCCGCCGCCGAATCATCGAAGTTATACCGATAACCGGTTTCGTGGCCGACAATAATCAAGTCGTAGGGGCGGAAGTCATATTTGGGCACATTATCGAGGCGAAGCAGATCTACCACCCAGCCGTTAGCTTGCAACAACGCCTGATAGTCGAGAGCCGTGTCCAGATCGTCATTCCACAAATACACGGCGCGCGGGCGCACGTTAAAGCCCACACTGGCGTAGCGTACAAAGGGTTCGCCGGCATTGTTCTGTCCCATAGCCACGAGTTTGACCGTGTAACCGCCCGCCTGGGTGGTGTTGGTCAGTAGATTGGCGTAGAGACCATCGCCGGCCTGGCCGTCACCATGATGCCCGTCGTCGAACAGTTGCAGGATGCGGCTCTGTGGCGATTGTGCCTGCACGTCGGGGCCCAAACCGGGGCCGCTGACAAAGGCGTAGACCTCGGCCTCGGCGATGGGTTTATGGTCGGTGAGAATGCCGTAGATGGGCACGGGCACACCCACGGTACGTTGTTCGGGATCGCCGCCCACTGCCGCTATTAAGGTCGTGATGGTCTTGCCCGAGAGCATGAAGTGATATTCGGTGGTAGGTTTAAGTATAGTAATGAACACCCGCCATTGCCCCGAACGGGGTCTGCGCACCACCAGCACCTGATGTGTGGTATCCAGGCGCTCGGCATCGGGGGGCACCACGGCACCGCTGGGGTCACGCAACTGCATGCGCAGATGTCCCGTAGGGGCATCCCAATTGAGGCTGAACACCGCCTGGGATAGGCCCTCGGGCACCAGCACCGGGATGTCGATCTGCCGTTGCTCGACGGCCGGGCCAGTGTACTCTGCCAGCCGCTGATAGCGATGTGTGAGCTCGCCCACGGCCACGTAGGTGTCGACCAGACGGTTGGCCAGGGTGTTGGGGATGCCAAGAGAGGGGGCGGCCTGTGATCCCTGGGCGGCCAGGGCGGTGGGTGGATTCACATCCACATAGAAATACTGGCCATGTTTGGCGCCGGCAATGCTCTGTAACAGGGCTTTATCGGCGTCCTCGCCCAGGGCCACGGTATGCACCACGGCATCGGTAATGCTGCCCTCCACATCGGCCCAATAGGGGGCCTCGTTTTCCCAACCATCGCTGAGCAGCACCATCGACCAATCATGCGTGGGATCGCCATGAGTGGTCAGCTCGCCGTAGCCCTGTTGTGCCCCCTGCCCCAGGGCCGTCGTGCCCGAGGCGCTGAGCAAATCGATGGCGTTGATAGCATCGGTACGCACACTGGGGACCGTGATCTCGGTCAGAGGGTAGTCGGTGCTGGCACTGGAGGCAAAACTGGTGACACCGATGGCATCGCCGTCATTCAGGAAATCAACAAAGGCGCTGGCTGCGTTCTGGGCGGCGCCGATCTTGCCGTCGCTGGCCATGCTGCCGGAACGATCCAGGACGATGACCTCGTCGCTGGGCGCTTTCTCCAGATAGTAAACCGCATTGGGCTCGCTATCTGTGTTGGTGCCGGAGAGGGTCACTTCCAGCTCGTAGAAGGCGGGGGCGCCTTTTGGAGGTGGGTCTACCACCAGGAAAGTGGTATCGGCCGAGGGATAGACCGAGAGCACGTTGGCGACGTCGCCACCAATGCGCACGTCGAAGTCACCGGCTGTCAGGCTCAGAGGCCAGCCAGCAGGCACGGCCGTGCTCACCTGCACCAGGATTTTGTCGGGTGCGGCCGGATCGCCGGCGTTTTCGGGCTCGGTCTTCAGGGGATAGAGGATGTTGAAGATCGGTATGCAAGCCTGCGAGCTGGCAGCGCTGAAATTGTTGGTCTCGCCGGAACCGGGCTCATATTTGCCGTTATAGTTGGTGTCCTCGCAGCCGTCGGGCGAGCCGTCGTTGTCGTTGTCGGGGTCACGCTCCTTGCGCAGACCGTCGGCATCCTGATCGCTGGCGCGCTTGCTGTAATTACCGGCGCTGTCGAACACATATTCGCGCATGTCCTTTTTATCCGGCACCCAGTCGTCGTCGGTGTCCGGGTCGTTGGGGTCCAAATTGAAGCGCTTGACTTCGTCGAAGTTCATGATGCCATCGCCATCGCTATCGGTGCTGACACTGGTTTCGTCGCGGCGGCCCGTGCCGCCGGCCGGCCCCACCCAATAACCGTCGATGGTCTGCGTGCTGTAATCTTGCCAGCGCTGGAGATCAGGGGGCTGGTCGGGGTCGAGCACATGGATGTATTGATCGCCGTCGACCTCACGATAGCCGTCGATCACCATCATGTGCCCGGGCCGGCGGAACATAATGGGACGATTGGCGTCGATCCAGGATTTGATATTAGCAAACGAGGGCTTGCCGCCGGGCGTGTTGATGGTGGTGTTCAGCGCCCACGAGATGCCCTGGTCCTCTTCGTCGGGATAATACATGCCGCGGTCGTAGCCCAGATCGTTGTCGGGGTTGTCATCGTTGGCACCGGGATGGGTGTTGCCGGTCCATTCTTCCAGCACGTGATAGCTGATGCGATCCATGCTGAGGACGCGGCCGCCATTGTACCAACTGGCCATCATGCGGATGGAGGCACGCACGCAGTATTGGCGGCCGTGGGTGAACTTGGTGTAATCGGCGCAGGGGGGTGCGGTGCAGGGGGCGGGTGAATCCCAGGCATCTTCGGGTGTGTTGGTGGTGGGGTCGCCTTCGGGCGCCCCATCCAGGCCCAGCAAATAGCTGTCTTTGTTCTGGCGCACACGGCGGATGCCCAACACTTTCTCGCCCGTGACGCTGGCCGCCGGCAAACCAAAATCCACGACTTCGATCTGGAAGGTCGGCGTCCAGGCCGTACGCGTGCCATTTTGCAGGGGGTTGATGCGCCAGTAATACACGCCCGGGCTCAGTGCGGGCTGGGGTTTGAAGAAGGTGTTGGGGGTGATGGCGATGATGAGGGGCGTGTTGAAATCGGAGCTGTCATCCAGTTGGAAGAGGTAGGCGCTGGCACCGGCAGCAGCCCGCCAACTGAGCGAGAGCGTGGCCGTGTCGACGCGGGCACCGTTTTCAGGGGTAATGAACGTAGACGGCTGTACGGGATTGGGACGTCCTGGCGAAGTACTCTGCGACGGATAATTGGTCCAGAGGTGTACGCCGCTCCCATGCGCCCCCGGATAGCGGCCGATAGATTCGTTGCGTTCCATCACGTCGGCACTATTGGTGTCGCCAAAGCCGTTTTCGAAGCTGACCGCCTGACCAGAGGGCCAGATGCCAGCAGCCACGGCATTGGTGCTGGGTGCTTCCTGGAAACCGCTCCAGGCCACGAAATCGACAATGGTTTGGGGTGTATGTGCGCCGGGCCGGTACAGTGCCACCTGCCCCATATCATCAGAAAAGATATCAAAAAGTCCGGGTGGGGTGTGGAGTGTGATCTGGCCGTCGGAAGCGTCATAGTCGTTCGCAGCCGCTCCCTGGCCATCGAACAGGATAAGCACATAGGTGTTGTTGGGTACTGAGCCGATTTGCTGGGGAAGGGTATAGGTTGGTCCCCACTCGTTACTGATCTGCCAACCCGCCAGGCTGAGTGTGATTCGGGTCGGATGCTGGCCCGACGGCAAGATGCCGGTCTGCGCCGTCATGACGCCTGACTGCGAGACCGTGGGTAAAAAGAGTTGTTGCACCTGTTGCCCCACAAACAACTCTACCCAGGCACCATCCTGCGTCTCGGGCTTGGGCATGACCTCGTTGATGACCACCGGGAGGGCGGTGGTTGCGGTTTGGGGAGCAGAAAGAGCCTGGGGCTGAGCCATAACCGACTGCGCTTGCCCTGGCAGCAACAGCACCAAGGCGAGCAAGAGCAAGAATGAGAATTTACGAAACATTGCGACCTCCTAACAGACAAGCGCGTAGAGGCGAATCACGATTCGCCCGATAAGAATGTCAAATTGATTAATCTACCGTGCAACCAACCTACTCCCTCATTACCGCCGGCAAGTACACATTCTGGTTGGTGTCCCAGATGCGCACGCGCACGAAATCGGCGAACCCATCTTCGGGGCGGCGATACAGCGTCAGCGAAGTGTTGGTCAGGCTTCGCCAATAGGCGCCCACCCGGTCGTTTGCGGCATAGCCGCCGGGGGGATTGGACCCAAAATCAGCGCCGCCAAAATGACGCAGATTAATACCGTTGCTGCCACTATCGAGTTGCCACGTGGTCATGAAATAATTGGCGGGATCACCGTACAGGTTGTGGGTCAGTGTAAGAGCGGTGCCCTGGCCGACGGAGCGCCAGATGCCATTATAGCTGGGTCTGGCCATGCGCCAGATGCGCACCCGCACCTCAGGGGCATAGACATCTTCGGGGCGACGATAAACGGTAATCGTGCTCGTCGAAAGACTGCGCCAGTAGGCACCCACGCGATCGTTCTCGTTCATACCACCGGGAGGATGGCTGCCGAAATCGGCACCACCGAAGTAGCGTTGGTTGATGCCGCTGCCCCCGCTGCGATATTCCAGATCAATGAGAGAGCCACCGGTGTCGTTCCCCAGATTGTGGGTAAGGGTCTTGGCCTGGTTTTGGCTGATGGCCACCCAGCCGCTATCGTAATCGGGCTTAGGCATTTTCCAGATACGAATGCGGATGCGAGCGGCGTAGTTATCTTCGGCCCGGCGGAACAGGGTGATGCTGGTATTGGTGAGACTACGCCAGTAGGCGGCCACGCGATCATCGGCGGCGTGGCCCGGCGCCGGATGAGTGCCAAAGTCGGCGCCGCCATAATAGCGCAGATTCACGCCATTGCCGCTTGACCCCAGATACTGGGTATCGACCAGATAGTGATCGCTGTCGCCGCCCAGGTTGTGGGTGAGGGTACGGACTGGACCACCAGCCCCCAATGCTACCCAGCCGCTGTCATAATTCGGCGCTGTGGGCTGCCAGAAATGCCAGATGCGGATACGCACTTCGGGGGCATAAATATCTTCGGGGCGGCGGTAGACTGTGATGCTGTTCTTGTTCAACGACCGCCAGTAGGCGCCCACGCGGTCGTTCTCGTTCATACCACTGGGAGGATGGCTACCAAAATCGGTACCCCCGTAATAACGCTGGTTCACACCGCTACTGCCACTGCGATACTGCATATCCACCACATAATCATCGGCATTGCCGCCGATGCGGTGCAGCAGTGTCACAGCGGTATCAGGGTTGATGTTCACCCAGCCGCTGTCGTACGTGGGGCTGGGCCTTTGCCAGATACGGATGCGCACATTGGCGGCATAATTATCTTCGGCCCGCCGAAACAGAGTAATGCTGGCGTTGGTCAGGCTGCGCCAGTACAGGCCCACCCGATCATCATTGCGAGCGCCGCTAAAGGATGTAGCCCCAAAATCGGCGCCGCCATAAAAGCGTTGATTGACGCCGCTACTGACATTACGATACTGCATATCCACCACATAGTCGTCCGCATTGCCGCCCAAATTATGGTTGAGCGTGGTGGCGGCAGCACCTGGCGTGAGGCTGAGCCAACCGCTGTCGTAATCGGGATGGGCGTCGCCCCAGATGCGAATGCGCACGGCGTCGGCGTAGAGGTCTTCAGGCCGACGGTACACGGTGATGGTAGAAGTGGTCAGGCTGCGCCAGTAGGCGCCAACCCGATCATTGACGCTGGCACCGGGCGCCGCCTGCGTACCAAAATCGGTACCGCCATAATAGCGTTGATTCACCCCATTGCTGCGATTACGATATTGCATATCCACCACATAATCATCGATATCCCCACCCAGATCGTGCTGCAACTGCAAGGCCTGTCCCGGCGCCAGATTCACCCAACCACTGTCCCAGGCGACTGATACGGCATAGGCATCGGTAGAAGTTGTGGCCGATGGCAGCGACGCTTCACGGGTTTCTGGCAGTGGGGCAACACCTGATTCTTCGACAAGGGGTGGGCTGCCCTGCGCCAGTACCAGCCCGGGCATCAAAAGCAGCAAAACAAAAATCAGTAGAGACCATCTGAGTTTGGTTTTGGTAAACATGTGTTATCTCCTCCTGTTTGCAAAGTGAAGTTCGATGGAAGGTACAGGAAAATACAGCAGCAGCACATTGAGACATGTCGCGTTTTTGCTGGCATCCATATGCCCCAAGAACCATTGGTGTCGGCCGACATGCACGATGAGCCGCGAAAAGCGGTTCCAGATAATGAGACGTAAATAATCGGCTTTTTGATACGGGATAGCGCCTAAAAAGGTTCCCGATCATTGAGCACAAACTCTCAGAAACCTGGTTCAATCGCAGCGCAGGAGGGCGCACTGTGATCTCCAGGAGGTGGCCAGCACATTTTTACCCAAACAGAGTGTTTTTGGCCACCTCCCGGAGGTCTGAATGGCGACTCCCACGAAATCCAAAACAGCCAGAAGCCTCTTTAGCCGACCGTTATTCGATTCAGATTTGCCCGATTCCGTCACCCCGCGCAGCAGCTCAACATCGCCGGATCTTTGTCAAAGGCCAATGCCGTCAGTTTGATCCCTTCCACCAGGGTGAGATAGGGGAAAAATGTGTGGCGTAAGGCCGTGAGCGTGATGCCGTGCCGGATCGCCAGGACAGCGGGCTGAATCATCTCGCCGGCTTCCGGTGCCAGGATGTGGGCGCCCAGCAGACGGTCGCTGTTCACATCGGCGATTAACTTGATCAGCCCCCGGGTATCGCGGGCAGCCAGTGCCCGCGGCACATAGTCCATGGTCAGCGTGCTGGCTTGCACCGCATAGCCCTGGCGCATGGCTTCCCGCTCATTCAGTCCCACGGTCGCCACGGCCGGATCGGTAAACACCACCGCCGGCAGGCCGTTTAGCTCGAACTTTCGCTCCGACAGGCCCAAAGCATTCTCAGCCGCCACACCCCCCGCGGCAGCAGCCGTGTACACGAATTTGGGGAGGGTCGTCACGTCGCCTACGGCAAAAATACCCGCCACCGATGTTCGCAGATGCGCATCCACCGGCACAAAGCCCCGGCGGTCGAGTTGAACCCCCACAGCTTCCAGGCCCAAATCATCACTGTTAGGCGTGCGCCCCACCGCCATCAGAATTTGCTCGGCCCGGAATTCATGGCGCTGTCCCCGCAGTTCGGCCACCACCACCTTCTCATGCCCTTCCTGGCGCATAGACACCAACCGAGTGTTGGTGTGGATGGCCATGCCTTCCTGGCGCAAATACCCCGCCAGCGCCTCGGCTATCTGCGGTTCGTGCTCAGGGAGAAGACGGGCGCTGCGTTGCAACAGCGTCACTTCCACGCCCAGCCGCGAGAACATCTGCCCCAGCTCCAGGGCCACCGAACGTCCACCCAGCACGATCATCGATGCCGGCAGCGTCTCCAGGGCCATGGCCGATGTGCTGTCGAGGAGCTCGACGCTTTCGCTGCCCGGGAGGGGCAGCCGCTGCGGGCGGGCGCCCGTGGCCAGCACGATGCCCGGCGCCGTGAGTCGCCGGCCGTTCACCTCGACTTCGTTGCTGGCAGTGAGCCGCGCCCGGCCTCGGATGAGCGTAATATGGTGGGGATAAGCTGCCAATACGTCGGCATACTTGCTCTGGCGCAAACTGGCAACCAGTTCGTCCTTCTGGCGCCGTATGGCCGACCAATCGAGCCCCGTAGCCTGCGTGAGCACCCCGGCAAAGGGGCTATGTGCGGCGCGATGGGCTTGTTCGGCGGCGCGGATAAGCGTTTTGGAGGGCACGCAGCCAATGTTGACGCAGGTGCCACCCAATGTGCCCGCCTCGATGATGGCAGTCTGATTGCCAGCTTCAGCGGCCCTGATAGCCGCCGCCATGCCGCCGGCCCCGCTACCGATCACAATCAAATCATAATCAGTATCGGC